>JASEGR010000248.1 GCA_030017955.1 Candidatus Eisenbacteria bacterium | reverse complement strand
GCAAGGATTCCCCGCCTGGCAAGCCGTAGATGGGTCATCCCGGAGCGGAGCCAGCAAACGCTCATCGCCATCGCACAGCGGCGCCACGAACGATAGTCGCAGATCACGTCGGGGAAGCGGACACGAGCTCTGTGCGGCTCGACAGGAGGTGGATGGAATGGTCGTAGCTGAAATAAGTGTCGTACCGATTGGGACAAGCTCGACAGGTGTCGGAGATTTCGTGAGGGAAGCCGTGAGGATAGCTCAGGAAAGCGGGCTCAAGTTTGAGCTCACCTCCATGGGGACGAATGTCGAGGGGGAACTCGAAAAGGTCATTGGTGTAACCAAAAAGATGCATGAGGCGTGCTTCAATCGTGGGGCGAAGCGAGTTCTGACGACTCTGAAGATCGATGATAGAAGAGACAAGAGCCTCACTATCGAAGGTAAGAAACGCTCGGCAACACCTTGACTAAGATGTTAGGGAAAGTTGAAAACCGGACTATTTAAGGTTCAAAACCGGACTTTTGGG
>JASEGR010000247.1 GCA_030017955.1 Candidatus Eisenbacteria bacterium | reverse complement strand
GGTTGAAGTCAATATGTATGATTTCCCAGATCTTGGAGAAGGATCAGCGATTCCATATGGAGTATATGATGTAAAACGCAATCATGGATTCGTGAATATAGGGATGGATCATGATACCGCTGAGTTTGCAGTGGAGAGCCTCAGGCGCTGGTGGCGGCTTGTTGGCAAACGGTACTATAGAGATGCGAAAGAATGGTTGATTTGTGCGGACGGTGGCGGAAGCAATGGAAGTCGGAATCGTGCATGGAAATGGCATCTTCACCGGCTTGTCGACGATATCGGCAAGCCTGCCACTGTATGCCATTATCCACCCGGAACAAGCAAGTGGAACAAGATTGAGCATCGTCTCTTTTCTTTCATCAGCCTAACATGGAAGGGGCAGCCGCTTGTAAGCTATGAAACTGTGGTGAATTTGATTGGCAATACAACGACGAATACTGGCCTGAAAGTGAAAGCGACTCTTGATAGCTCACAATACGAAAAAGGTGTGAAAGTCTCGGATGAGGAAATG
>JASEGR010000246.1 GCA_030017955.1 Candidatus Eisenbacteria bacterium | reverse complement strand
CACCCATAACCGTGGGTGTCAAGGGTCCTTGCTGCATGACGTCACGTCATAGTCAACTCTGGTGACAGTTCATTTATTGATCTTCGAGATCGTGCGTGTGCATTGCAGACACCCATTCGCACCGATCAAGCCGTGCATAAGACGATTCACGGAGAAGGGCACCCAATCACATCAACGGTACGCCATGAGCTGCAGAGGCTCATGCCACCAGTCCCCAAAGGCGGGTCGCCCACTTCTCCATAAGTGCACACGCTGCATTTCTCTTCAAGCTGCTTGCTCTCTATGCCACCTCATCAATCGAACCCACGAGATAACGGCTAACTTCCTCGCTACGGCAACACGGGCAATCTTGGCACTCGACGTCTTACGAACCCTCGTATAAAAATTCTTGAGCTCCCGATCCTCCCGTATAACCTTAATCGCCGCTTGAACCAAGATCCATCTCAACCACGGCGAACCCTGCCTTGTAATATGACCGTGGTAACAATGACCACCAGATTGATTCACCCGAGCCGTCA
>JASEGR010000245.1 GCA_030017955.1 Candidatus Eisenbacteria bacterium | reverse complement strand
CCCGCCTCATGGGCGCGTTCATCACTTATCTGTATCTGGCCAAAGGAATCCGCAATTTTTTTGTGCTGGCCCCGAATCTGACTATTTACGACAAACTGATCACGGATCTTTCCGAGCCCAATCACCCCAAATATGTGTTTACCGGCATCGGTGAATTCGTGCACAGACGGCCCTGCATCATCACCGGCGACAATTACCGGGATTTCCGTCAATCCCTGCTGTTTGACCAATCTGAAATCAATATCAACATCTTTAACATCTCCAAAATCAACGCGGAAACCCGGGGCGACGCCGTCCCCCGGATCAAACGCATGTCTGAAGTGCTGGGTGAACCCTATTTCAATTATCTGGCCGGTCTGGATGATCTGGTCCTGCTGATGGATGAATCCCACCATTATCGGGCGGATCGGGGCATGCAGGTCATCAATGAGCTTCAGCCGGTGCTGGGCCTGGAATTGACCGCCACCCCCCAGGTGGAGAGGGGCGGCAACGCCGTCAAATTTAAAAATGTCGTGTATGAAT
>JASEGR010000244.1 GCA_030017955.1 Candidatus Eisenbacteria bacterium | reverse complement strand
GGCAGATTGAAACTCTTTAACTCTTAACTCTAAACTTTGTTCTAAGGTGGGTTTGGGCTCTTCCCCTTTCGCTCGCCGCTACTGAGGGAATCTCTTTTGATTTCTCTTCCTCCTCCTACTGAGATGTTTCACTTCGGAGGGTTCGCTTCATACAACTATGTATTCATTGTATGATGTGTAGCTCTCCGCTACACGGGTTGCCCCATTCGGATTCCCACGGATCTATGCTCACTCGCAGCTCCCCGTGGATTTTCGCAGCCTGCCGCGTCCTTCTTCGCCGCCTGATGCCAAGGCATCCACCATATGCCCGTTCTACCTTGACCCTACATCCTCTTCCCTTCCTTTGTCAAAGAACAAAAAATGGAGGTGAACGGGATCGAACCGATGACCTCCTGCTTGCAAAGCAGGCGCTCTCCCAACTGAGCTACACCCCCGAATCCAATTCAGATTTATGATTGCAGATTTTTGATTAAATAAATCCTAAATCATCAATCTGAAATCATAAATAATCAATGATGGGCCTGATTGGAATCGAACC
>JASEGR010000243.1 GCA_030017955.1 Candidatus Eisenbacteria bacterium | reverse complement strand
AGCGTGGGATGGTGTTGGCGGCGGCTGGGAGCATAACGCCGCATACGAAGTTTAAGGGAGAGGTATACATATTGTCGAAGGATGAGGGAGGGAGGCACACGCCGTTTTTCACCGGTTATCGACCTCAGTTTTATTTTCGGACTACGGATGTTACCGGTGTGGCGAATTTGCCGGATGGGCGTGAGATGGTGATGCCAGGAGACAACGTGACGATGACGATAGAGTTGATAACGCCGATTGCGATGGAGAAGGGGCTGCGGTTGGCGATCAGGGAAGGCGGCAGGACTGTAGGCGCAGGGGTAGTCGTAGAAATCCTGGAATAGCAGGGGGCGCTCGATGCGAGAACAGATAGTATTTGCGTGCTCACAGTGCAAGAGACGGAACTACACGAGCACAAAGAACAAGCGCAAACATCCCGATAGATTGGAGTTCCGCAAGTACTGTTCATCCTGCAGGACTCACACTGTTCATAAGGAAACGAAATAGAGAACCGAAGTCCTGACGGTCTCCTAGCCAATTTGCGGGAAGATTGTTTTTAGGCCTGTAGCTCTAACGGCTAG
>JASEGR010000242.1 GCA_030017955.1 Candidatus Eisenbacteria bacterium | reverse complement strand
GTCGCCGCTCTCCACGACAAGCGGCAGCAAGGAAAAATCGCCCACGAATTCGTCGAAATGTTCCGCCAGCGCGTCTACGGCATCTCCTGCGGCTACTTCGACTGCAATGACACCGCAAGAATCGGGAACGACCCCATTATGAAACTCGTCTGCAAAACCGATTCCTGCGACGACCCTCTCGCTGCCCAGTCGACGCTCTCGCGGTTCGAAAACGCCCCCACACGCCAAGACCTCTTGCGAGCCGTCCATGCTGTCGCAGTTGTCTTGCGCCCGGGCACGAGCAAGGGATCGGAGGACATCATTCCCATATTGAAGCGTGTTGTCCCCAAGTTGCGCGTCGCGTTTCCCAAGGCTGCAATCGGCGTCCGCCTCGACGGCGAATTCGCGGCGCCGGACGTCTTTGACTGGGTTGAGCGCGAAAACCTTGTCTACCACATCAACCTGCCCGCGAACGCCGTATTGGCGCGGCTTGCCGAGCCGCTGATGAAGCAGGTTCGAGCTGCGAGCCTCAAGTCCGGTCAAACCGAACGCCGCTATGGCGAGTTCTTGTACGCTGCCGGAACCTGGGACCGCCCGCGCCACGTTGTCTTCAAGGCCGAGCGGCTG
>JASEGR010000241.1 GCA_030017955.1 Candidatus Eisenbacteria bacterium | reverse complement strand
GGAGACAGGAGACAGGAGACAGGAGACAGGAGACAGGATGTTTTTTATTCTGACTTCTGGATTGTGACTTCTGATTTCCGGCAAAGGAGTCGTTATGGGTAGCCCAAAAGACCAAAACAGGTCAACAGCAGAAGAGCTTCGCCGCCAGGCCGAAAAACGGTTGCGCGAAAAAAAAGCGCAATTGCCGCGGCCCCAAAGCAATGAATCGGCCCAAAGGCTCGTTCATGAACTGGAAGTCCACCAGATTGAACTGGAAATGCAGAACGCGGAACTGAAACGAGCGCGTGAAGATCTGGAGTTATCCCACAACAAGTATGTCGGACTCTATGACTTCGCGCCGGTCGGTTATTTTACCTTTGATACGCAGGGATTGATACGGGAAGTCAATCTCACCGGCGCCAAACTTCTGGGAATCGAGAGGCGAGGGCTGGCCGATAAGCCCTTCAGCCGTTTTATTGCGGATGGAGAGGGACGCGATATTTTTATGAAACACCTTGATGCCGTCTGTCAAAAGCAGGGCATTCTGATCTGTCAAATTTTACTGAAGAGAAAAGGCGGTACGGATTTCTGGGCGAGCTTCCAGAGTATAGCGATGGAAGCGACCGGCGACAAAGCC
>JASEGR010000240.1 GCA_030017955.1 Candidatus Eisenbacteria bacterium | reverse complement strand
TGCTTTTCTCTGGTCGAAATCAATATCGGATCTCGACATGCCATAAATCATGAATGGATATGAGTAATCGAATTCACTAATCAGGATGTCCCCGTCAATATCCGTTATCATAGAGATATCGTGGGTGTTTCTGCAGTTGCCAAACCAGGTTGTATTGTCTTTCGTGAACTCTGCGTCAATCGTTTCCAATCGACCTTTTTGTGGATTATAAACCGTTATTTGCATGGGTTGTCCTCCCTTGTTTTCCTTTTTCCTTAAGACTTTGTTTGAGCCGGTAGCTCTCCCAGTTGCAGCTGACAATATGGGCTTTGTGGGTCAGTCGATCAAGTAAAGCGGCGGTCATGACAGGATCGCCAAACACCTGGGTCCAGTCCGCGAACCCCAGGTTGGTGGTGATCATCACCGACCCTTTCTCATGTCTTTCCGCCAGGACCTGAAAAAGCAGTTCCGATCCTTCCTTGGAAAAAGGGATATATCCGAGTTCGTCCAGGATAAGCAAATCGTATCTGACATACTTTTGGACAAGACGTTGCAACGCCTTCTCTTGTCTTGCTTCGATCAGCTCATTGACCAGACCGTAGCAGCTGGCAAAACGGGTCCGAAAGTTATTCTTACAGGCCTCGATTCCCAGAGCGGTAGCCATGTGGGTTTTGCCGGCGCCGCTTCGCCCAAGAAAAATGATGTTTCTGTGCTCCCGAATATAACCGCCTCCCGCAAGATCCCGAAAAAGCCGAATG
>JASEGR010000239.1:242-505 GCA_030017955.1 Candidatus Eisenbacteria bacterium | reverse complement strand
GATGGTATTTAGCCTTGGAGGGTGGTCCCCCCAGCTTCCCACAGGATTCCACGTGTCCTGTGGTACTCAGGATACCGCTTCGGTTTCTGCACCATTTCGCTTACGGGCCTATCACCTTCTATGGATGTCCTTTCCAGAACATTCAGCTATAATGCAGTGTTCCTACTTGTGCGGTCCTACAACCCCCTCCCTAACACACAGTGTCAGTCACCCCAGTGTAAATCTTTAGTATTAATTTCCTGACTTTTCAGTTTTTACTGACA
>JASEGR010000239.1:0-232 GCA_030017955.1 Candidatus Eisenbacteria bacterium | reverse complement strand
GAGAGGGTTTGGGCTTTTCCCTTTTCGCTCGCCGCTACTGGGGGAATCTCATTAGATTTCTTTTCCTCCGGGTACTGAGATGTTTCACTTCCCCGGGTATGCCTCATGCACCTATGAATTCAGTGTATGATAATCCCGCTTTACCGGGACTGGGTTTTCCCATTCGGAAATCCACGGATCAAAGGATGGTTGACTCCTCCCCGTGGCTTTTCGCAGCCTCCTACGTCCTTCA
>JASEGR010000238.1 GCA_030017955.1 Candidatus Eisenbacteria bacterium | reverse complement strand
ACTGCTCTACTACGGCTACAGATACTACTCACCCGAGCTGGGGCGGTGGCTCTCCCGTGATCCCATCGGGGAAAGAGGGGGGCGGAACTTATACGTTGCCATTCGCAACAATCCAATCGACCGGTGGGACCTCCTCGGCTTGATTACGATTGATAACGCGTCGGCGACGGAAGCCGTGAAGAACGATTCCCAAGTTCGGGCAGATGTGGAACTGCTAAAGAACAACATGCTGGCAAAGAGATCGAAAGAGTGTGCGGGAAAGACGGGTGTCGAGGTGAAGGACTTCGATAGTACTGCAGAGTCATCGTCAGCGTCATCCGTTGCGTTTATGTACAACACGAGATACGTCTATCTTGGGCAAGTGGGCGTATCCTTGTCGGGATCTGGAAAGTATGAGGTTGATTGCTGCCTGAAGAAATTCAAGAAGTGGGTGATCCAGATCGATGGATCGTTCTCTGACGAGTTTGATGAATTGCTTCCCTCTCCATGGGGCTGGTGGGGATCGCTTCCATTCACCTTTGTCGGGTCATGGGTGGAATCGTTTAAGGGGGAAGGCTAGAACTGTGGCGAAGAAACATCAGTCACCATGAAGACAGCGCTGAAGTACTTTGCAGTCTTCTTGGCAGGGTTCCTCAGTTACGGCGTGGCAGAGAGGATCATCACAGTTCGCGGTGAAGCTAAGTTTTATGCTGACCGAAGCCGGTGTCAACTGAGTCTTTCACAGTTCGGCAGACAACTGTCGAACTCCGTCCCGGAAATGCCTGCTCATTGCCATTGGGTTTTTGTGTCAGAACAGAGCAACGTAATACCAGGGCATGTTCGTGTTTTCTGCCCGCCAGACTGTCATGGGGGACGGGGTGCGAACGTTCTATATGTGGATGGATCAGTTAGATGGTTAACAGCGAATGATCTCGCGGCCTACTTGAAAGGGGCATCGGGTCAAACCCAAAGATAATAGGCCATCGGGGTCGTATCTTCACATTTCACAATTCGGCATCTCCGTGTTCCC
>JASEGR010000237.1 GCA_030017955.1 Candidatus Eisenbacteria bacterium | reverse complement strand
GCAACGTCAGCATGGGACTCCCGGGAAGGAAATTGATCAATAGAACTTTTCTGACTATGGCGATCTATGCAGGCCTGGATACCCTTCTCATCGATGTCCGAGACCAGGCTCTCATTTCCTCCATTTACGCCAGCAGGATTCTCGCCAATCAGGATCCATACTGCCTTGAATACTTAAAAGCCTACCGAGAAAAGAAGATTTTGGTTTAAGGGGGCTTTGGCCAATACATGATGATCATACATCCCAACAGAACCACTGCTCCACCGATTAAATCGAAAGAGTCGGGAGCTCTTCTATCGATGAGCCATCCCCATAACATCACCATGATGAGGTAAATCCCTCCATACGCTGCATAGACTCTTCCGAAATCCAGGATAACCTTCGCCGATTGTGCAAAGACGAGTGAAAACGAAAGCCGCCGTTGGAGCTTCTCTGGGGCCCGAATCTCATCAGAAGACCACAGATACAGTGGGCAGTGGGGTCTTCTCTTTAATCTCTCCTCTCCATAGGCCGTCCAACCTTACGGCGCGGTCTCAGTCTTGCCATGGCTGAGGAGAGGATTAGACTCGGTATTTCAATCACAGGCTCGATCAACTGGCTCAGGGCGACGATAGGATGCGCTGGAAATAGCAGTACTGCCAGCGGCAACGCCAGCGGCGAGTTTCGCGCGGTGGTGGTGCAGGCCAGAGCGACAAACCTCTCCCGTGGAAAGCGAAGCAGGCGGGAAACGATCCAGGAGAGGGAGAGGGAAATTAGGTAAAAGCTCAGCATCGGCGGCGCCATCCTCAAAAAGAGCGTCGGGTTGCCTAAGAAGATCTCACCGTGGCTCGTGAACATCGCCGTCACTGCTAGAGCCAGCGCGGCAAATCCCAACCGGGAAAGTCGCTCGGACGCGGCCAATTGCGGACGGCACCAGCGGAGCAGTTGCGCCACCGTCAACGGAATCACCACGTAGAGGGCAAACGCCTTTGCCAATGTACTCAGCTCTACCGGTACCAGCTTTTGTGTGAAAAGCAAAAGGTAGACTGGCAGCAGGATCAACTGGAGAATATTAACCATGTGTCATTGCGAACGAAGTGAGGCAATC
>JASEGR010000236.1 GCA_030017955.1 Candidatus Eisenbacteria bacterium | reverse complement strand
TCTACTACGGCTACAGATACTACTCACCCGAGCTGGGGCGGTGGCTCTCCAGGGATCCGATGGGTAGAAGGATCAAACCGAATCTGTACGCAGGTCTGTTGAATGACCCTATCAGGTGTGTGGACGCCGACGGACGTGACGAGAGTTACTGGCCGCCTGGGAATAACGCTCCTCCTGGCGGGGTGATCTCGCCTGATCCCAATCCGCCGTCTCCGAGTCCGCCGTCTGATGGTCCAAGTTGTCCGGCGAAATGCTTGAACTTCATCAAAGGAGTGAAAGCAGGTCTGCAAGTCCGTGGCGAATTCCTCAAGATGATCGACCAATATGAATGCTGCGTGAAGGGGAAGATCGTTGGTCTTGATTCCTTCGATGGATGCAAGGATGGGGCTCAAGCAAATTGGACTGTTGCGCATCGTATCACCGGCTGCGAGATGAAGGCTGCGGGCGTTGATAAAGACACGATGGACAATCTCAACGCTATCCATGAGACGATTGAGTTTTGCCGTGGCGAGTGCGGAAAGTTCGATGACTGGGGGTCCTACGTGGATGACACCTTCAAAGACATGAAGGCAATCCAAGAGGGCTTCGGGACTGACGGCAAGGACTGCTACAACCGTTTCATTCCATCCGAATGCAAGAAGAAGGCGAAGAAATAGGGCATGCCAAGAATCGTTCGCTATCTTGTTCTGTTTGCCGTTGTCTTGGCAGTTGGCATTGTTCTTCACGGTTGCCGGAACACCCTGTCGCGCTCCTTGAAGCAACTCCAGCCGGGAATGTCCCGCGAAGACACCGAGCGTGTTGTGCCTTCTCGGTTCCTCCAGCTAAGCGCAGACCCTGTGACGATGCCAACGGTGGGGACGAAGTTGACTGACCCCGCCGTGAAATGTGTGTACCGCTGCACTTATACTGCGTCTTGGCTTCTCGGCTCGGCTGAATATGCAGAACTGTACTTCGACGCGTCAAACCGACTCGTCGGACTCCGGTACAGTTCAAGCGGAGGGCCGTGGAGTCCATCTCGGGGCGTGGAATACCGTTGATGGTTCGCGCGCCACTACCCCCCCCGGTCGCCCTCCGCGCCCGTGTCGAGTAGGCAGAGGGGCTTGCGCCCCTCC
>JASEGR010000235.1 GCA_030017955.1 Candidatus Eisenbacteria bacterium | reverse complement strand
CCCGCCCACCAGGTCAATCAGCCAATTGTGCAATGTGAAGATGTGACCCCAATGCCTTCCCCACATAGATCTACTTTCCGGCAGAACGGCGTATTTCAAAGTGGGCTGTGCCTGAACTATCCGCCAGTGGCGCAGAAGGCTCGTACGCGATGCTCAACATGTATCGACCGCCTGCTTTTGGCATGAAGCTGGCCGATTCCAAGTCGCTCTTGGATCGTGCCAAACGGAACTCTCTCGTGATAACCGTTGGGCTGATGTGATATTTCGATTCGATCCAGTCAGCGATCTTATTGGTTACTGAAAGGATAAGCCTTCCATCACCGTCTGACAGAGAGAAAGACACTGAGGCCTCTCCAAAATCCAACGACATGGCCTTCTGGTCAGGCACCAAGTATATCCAGTAAGGATCCTTTCGGACCGGAATATCCGAGAAGGTGAGTTGTGCCGAAAAAGCGTTCGAGACAGCAAACGGGGCAAACTGCAGAACATACCCATCAGCGCCGAAAATTCCGGGACGTGGAAGATAACGCAGAGCACCATCTCCGTGAAAAGCGGATATCTCGTCCTTGTTGCAGCCTGCCGAGAAGCACATGCTGATGACGCTCAGCCAGAGAAGAAGTGATAACTGGGAACTACTTTGCACATTCATTATCCCCGGAGGTGTCGCTCTTTTGCAGACGCTTGGCCCGACGAATAAGGTCCCGAGCCTCGTTCTTGCAGTTATTCCACAGCAACCAGCGATGAAACGACGTGGGATCCTTTGAAATGTCTTTGTAGGCTCCCGGCACGTAGGGATCGAGGTCGCTTCCACCAACCCGACGAGCTTTCCCCTGACGGATGGCCTCTGCAGCCGTTAGACGGTCCCATTCATTCTGCACTTCCGTACCCCACAAGCCTTGCTTCTGGTCGTTATACGTAGTGCCCCATCCATAGGTGCTGACAGACCCATCAGGATGTTGAACAGCAACGAAAGTATGCGTGAGGGGGTTATACTTGGAACGGACTTCAGAACCGCCGATCTCACGATTCACGAGATACGCATCGAGTCCGGTGGGATCGATGCCCGCGAGCGGGTTACCGTTGGCGTACGCGTACAGGTTCGCTCCACCGACCAGTCCGATGG
>JASEGR010000234.1 GCA_030017955.1 Candidatus Eisenbacteria bacterium | reverse complement strand
ATCCCCACCTTGCTCGCCAAGATGGGTTCCCCATCCCTCCCGCGAAAGCCAGCTCGCCGCTCATCGCCACCACGACTCCATATGCCATCTGCGTGGCGGTCTCCTGGACCGCGCTCGCAACCAGCCCCGCTCGAGACAATATGGCGGTTGCATGCATGTAACATCACCCCTCCTGCCAACCTCTCCCCTGGGGGAGAGGATCAAGGTGAGGGGGCGACTGGTGAATTGCACCGCTACTTTTTCTTTTGGGCCTCTCCGGTCATCGGGACGAACCTGACTGGGAAAACGGATTTCTTCGCTATCCTATTCCCTTTCTTCGTTATGAGCAGGAGCTCCTGATATTCCTCTCCGACAGGAATGACCATTCTGCCTCCATTCTTGAGTTGGTCAACCAGTGGTTGAGGAACGTGGCCGGGTGCAGCGGTCACAATTATTGCATCGAAAGGGGCCTCTTTGGGCAGACCTCGATAACCGTCCCCGTAGATCACCGTTATGTCGCTGTATCCGACCGCCTTCAATGTTCCCGGAGCCTGTTTCGCAAGACCTTCCACAATCTCAATGCTGAAAACCTTGTCCGCGATTTCCCGCAAGACTGCCGCCTGATAGCCGGAGCCCGTCCCTATCTCAAGGACTTTTTCTCCTCCTTTGAGTCCGAGGAGCTCAGTCATGGCAGCGACAATAAACGGCTGAGATATTGTTTGGTCGAAGCCGATCGGCAGAGGGTAGTCATTGTATGCCTGGCCCCGGAGATACTCGGGAACAAAGAGATGCCTTGGGACCTTTCTCATGGCCTTTAGAACCAGGGAGTCTTTGACCCCTCGCTTGACGATTTGTTCGGTAACCATCCGTTCTCTCAGTGATGCAAATTTCGCTTCCTCGCTGGCTGCGGTTTTCCCGGCTCCGGATGCCGGTCCTCCGGCTTTCCCAACACCCGATTCCGGAACGAGACTTGAAATAGAGGTTTCGACAGAGGCCGCCGGGGCAAATTGAGGGGAGCAGTAGAGGCCCGCTTGCAAAAGGATTAAGAGGTTCAGCAGGACCGGCACAAAAACTGGTTTCATGGAGTGGACTCCTTACGTTAACTTACGTTCCGTTAGTTTATGGCGTTTCCTCTTCCTTTGCAAGTTCCCTCTGAGCCTAGCCTGCTTTATGCATAAACTTACATGAACATGGTATCGAGTGCCACAAG
>JASEGR010000233.1 GCA_030017955.1 Candidatus Eisenbacteria bacterium | reverse complement strand
GCATCGGCAACTTCACGAACGACTCGTACTCCTCCTTGTGTTTTTCAAACCATGGCCGATTGTTGTTTTTTTTCAGTCGCTTGAGGAACTCAATCCCCTCCCTGGGGAATCCCTCAAAGGGCGGAAAGAGGTCGAGTTCGGTAAGTTGTAGTGTTGGTGTGTGCGTAAGCTTTTCCCACATTGTTTATAATGCCCGGTATTCCCTTCCTTCAATGGCTGCTCTGACGAATCCATCGGCTCTTTCAAGGCGCTCCTGCGCCTCTTCCCTGTCGACTCCCGCCTTGATCATCACAAGAGCTGTCTTCACGTGGCCGCCTGCGCGTTCGAGATAGTCGGCCGCCTCTTCATACCCTACACCAGTAATCGTCATCACCACGCGCTTTGCCCGCTCCCGCAGTTTCTGGTTTGTCATCTGCAGATCAATCATCATATTCTCGTACACCTTCCCCAGGCGAACCATCGCCGTCGTGCTGATCATATTGAGCACAAGTTTCTGGGCGGTGCCTGACTTCATTCGGGTCGACCCCATAATAACCTCGGGTCCCACATTTGGGCAAATCGCCACATCAATGGCCTCGGCAAGTTCCGCAAACTCCAGCGAATATAGTTTCTCCCGCGGATTTGTTGTAACATATATGGTTTTTGCGCTTAGCTCTTTCGCTCGTTTCACCGCACCAACAACGTATGGTGTTCTCGTGCTCGCGGCAATTCCGCATACGACATCTTTGTCGCTGACGTTTTTCTCCGCAACGTCCCGCGCGCCGTTCTCTTCCTTGTCCTCAGCCCCCTCCTGCGCTCTGAACATTGCCTTTTCCCCTCCGGCAATCATCCCCTGAACCATCTCATGCGGAGTGCCGTATGTTGGAGGACACTCAACCGCGTCCAAAACCCCCAGCCTTCCGCTCGTTCCAGCTCCTACATAAAGAAGTCGACCTCCCCGCTTAAACGACCTCACAACGAGCTCTACAGCTTTGACAATATGGGGGATTTCCTCCTCAATGGTTACCGCAATCTGTTTGTCCTCGCTGTTGATGATGCGCAAGATTTCGTCCACCGAGCGAGCATCAATGTCCATACTTGCCGCATTTCGCTGCTCGGTGCTGAGGCGCGTTAGTTGGTCGAATAATTTCTTCTGATCGCTCATCATCCACTCATTAGTTCTCGCTGAAGAAGTAAGATTTTTTGTGTCGCTGTTTTGAGATGTTGTC
>JASEGR010000232.1 GCA_030017955.1 Candidatus Eisenbacteria bacterium | reverse complement strand
TCTCACCATTAAAGACCACCGTTTATCGATCTCACGCAACTTCTTCTGTAAACGATACCGCTCCGCTTTCTCGGCATTTGCCTTTATCGCTTGTTCATATTGCTTGCGCAACTCCGGGTCTTTGATCGCATCCGGGCTGGCACCCGCAGAAACTACCGTCCCAGGAGGAGGGGCCACGTTTTCATGAGGGACATCCTCCGGATCAAATGTCGGGTCCTCTGTCTTGTAGATTTTATCGAGGGCCTTCAGCCACAATGCAAGTTTGGCCTCCCGCCAGGAATTCCACTCAGGATCTTTCTTCTGCGGAAGCGGCAGGGAATCGATCTCAATCCCAATTTGCGCAATGCAGCTTGGATCGTTGGTCCCCTGAAAGGCATCGAGCCGACCGCCGACTGCTTCGTACTTCTCTTTCATCGTCTTTTCGCTTTCGTTTTTGATCGAGGACAGTTTTGCATGGGAGGGAGGAGCGGCCCATGACCAATATGCAACCATAAGCGTTGAAAGAACCGGTATCGCGATGCGCCATTTCATGACAAATACCCTTTCAGTAGTTGGAGGTAGGGGCATTCAATTCCGCAGACTTGGTCGTTCCACCTTTGCTGATTGTGAGTTTACCCGTGGCGTCGGTGGTTTCTTGGTGTATCGCAGTCGTGAATTGCTTTTCTGCGCCCGTTCCGAGTTTGAAGTACCGTGGAATGTTCCATGTGAATGATCCATCTGCGTACGGCGTCCATGTGTAGTTGCCACTCGAAATGGTATCAATAGCGTCGACCTTAGACCCTTTTCCTGCAGTCACGGTGCCGACTGAAACCCAAGGTTTGTCTCCATGCGGTTCCCCGTTCTTCACGGCGAGGTACCCCGCGGCTATGCCAGCCACATCCCCCTCACGAACGTCGATATTTTCGAAGGAAACATCGGCAGGTTGTACGTAGGCTCTGCCTTTGAAACCGCACGAAACGACACCTTGGACATGTCGGATCTTTGTGCCGGGTTCCTGTTCGATTACCTGGCCAGTGGGTTCGACAACGTTGAAAGTCGCGGAGCAGGATCCTCCGCCGTAGGTTGCCGTAATCGAGGGAGTCGAGGCTCTATCATGCGCAGTGAAAGTGATCGGGTTGCCTGTCGTGGCGCTGAGTGTCCCGTTGCCTGAAATCGACCAGGAAACCGGACGCAGTGACGTAGGTTGCAGCGTCAATGTGACCTGCTCGCCAACGCCGACCTTCTTTCGTGTCCTGTCGGTGGGGACTGTGGCGACTGTTTCGGTGTCCACTTTA
>JASEGR010000231.1 GCA_030017955.1 Candidatus Eisenbacteria bacterium | reverse complement strand
TGGCCATGCTACGCGTCTACCATGAAGATTTGCGGGAACACGGAGATGCCGAATTGTGAAATGTGAAGATACGACCCCGATGGCCCAAAGATACGACCCCGATGGCCCAAGAAAATAGCCAAGTCCAAGGAGCCGGAAGGGCTGACCGCCGGAGACCGGCCTCGGATGGGCGGCAATGGCTGCTCGCCTTGGGATAACGTTCTGAAGAGCCGGATGTGTGGCCCATAAGTCCGGTTCTGCGAGAGGCGGAGGGGGGGCGCAAGCCCCTCCGCCTACTCGACTCAGCCGCGGAGCGGAACTTCACTGCGGACGATGCGCGAAAAAAAGGATGAGGAGGGAACCGAGCGCCATAAAAGCAAGGCCGGCAGCCAGTGCGCCTTTCACGAGTAACTGTCTTACTACAGAATCTTCCGGCCAGAGGAGCTTGAAGGGGATTTCATATGCACGGGTAAAATCTACTTTCTGACGGTTTGCCCGTATTCTAACGCCTATCCTGGCAAAGCACGTCATCGCGTATCCGATGAGGACAAGAAAGACAGCAACTGTGAGATGGACGAACCACATGGGCAGTTACCAGCTTGTTGAGAGATTGGGCGGTTGCCACTGGTAGCCAAACAGCGCGAACTCCCCATGAATGTTCACGATAGGCGTGTTGACTTCCCATTCGCCGCCACCTTTCCAACCTACGTTACCTGTTAGAGTGGCGGTCCTGTTGGCTACGGCAAGATCAAAGGATATGCCGTACTTGGCCCAATACCCGATTGACGCTCCAAAAGACTCGCCGATCGCGAAAGAACCGCCAACATCGCCCGATATTTCGATAATCGTCCACGTGAGCGACGGGTTCGGATCGCCACATTCCTTTGAGAAGGAAAGCGCCGAACTCTTAGTGTACTGTGGCCCCATTATCGTCAGACCAACGCGCCCCACAATCGGCACCACAACATGCCCGCCCCATCCCAAACCAATGCTTACGCTTCCTTCAACCGTGATGTCGTAGGCGTCATCGGGAACCAGGTCGCTGTCGCAACAGCAATCGTAAACCGTACCGAAAACACCCAAGGAAACGGTCGCCCCGATTCCTTCGTAAGCAGCGGCCTCAGCACGCCAGTTGATGCCTTCGCCGTGCGTCTTTTGGCAGGCCAAGCCGAGAGGGTCGATGAAAACGATAAGATTGTTCCGGCCACAGACGTAGAGATTTCTTCCTCCGCGCTCCTGGATAGGGTCCCTGGAGAGCCACCGCCCCAGCTCGGGTGAGTAGTATCTGTAGCCGTAGTAGAGCAGTC
>JASEGR010000230.1 GCA_030017955.1 Candidatus Eisenbacteria bacterium | reverse complement strand
AGAGGCGGAGGGGCGCAAGCCCCTCTGCCTACTCGACCAGGGCCGGAGGGTAGAACCGTTCAATCGGCCCCGGTGAAACGGTAAAAGCAGCGTGACTTATTCACGTCGAAGATGACCCTCAGTTCGGAAGTTATCACCTCGGGATTTTCGTTCTGAGTACGTTTCTCCTCGTAGTAGAAACCGCTGTCCACGGATAGCAATCCTGCGTTCAATGGAGACGCCTCCAGGTACCTGCTGCTGCCAATTTCCATAAACTGCCATCCCTGAGCGGCGGCCCAGTGAAGGAATTCTGCCTTGCTAATCGTGAAATTCACATAGATAACGCGGCCCAGCGGCCTGACATAGTAGTGAATATCTCTTGCTGTTGCTGGCAAGATCTGCGCGAGCAGTGAAAGCTTTCGATCGGACTCGACGGCTTGACGGGTTGGCAGTTCGCCTTCGAGAGAACGGAGTCGAGGACTCCGGACAAGTATGAGTAGGAACATCAGACCAAGAGCAATGGCAAGAGTCCAGACAGCAAAAAGGAAGAGTCTCTTGATCATGGGCTGAACCCAACAGCGTAAGCTCATTTGTCGCAACAACCGCTCTTGGCTTCCTGCCAGCTTGCGCTTACCGGTACGGCGAAGATGTTAAGTCCCACCTTCTCACAGGCGCCTTCCAGATAGCCGAGAAGATCACCCCACCACGGATTGCCCGGGGCAAAATAGCCCTTGCTCTTGAGTTCCTCAAAACTGTTGCAGTCAATCGAATCGGAGAAGTTCCATGTGGCCTGGAGGGAGTATTTTCGGCAGGTCTTGCAGGTGCTGTCACTGCTCACCGTCCCTGTTCCGGTTTTCGACCAAGAGCTAATGTTAAGCAGCGCACCCAGAATAGGTCCGGTAAAAGTTACATGACCACTGGCCTTTAGCGGATGAGAGCCGACTCCCTGCGCACAGACTTTTCCGGCTTCCTGCGCCATTTCCGTCGACACCTTGTCTTTCATTTCCTGCGCCCCGCTGATAATGGAGCCGAGGTCGATGAGACCAAGCCTGTCCACGTAGTTGATTGCACTGTTCCGGACGAACATGTACAGGTTGATACCGCCAAGCTCCCCGATCGGATCTCTATTGAGCCATCGCCCGAGTTCCGGCGAGTAAAACCTGTAGCCGTAGTAGAGCAGTCCGGTTTCCGTATCGGTGTACTTGGAGGAGAAGCGGATATTGTTTGCCGCGGCCAGGGCGCTGGAGGAGGCGAGAAGCTTGCCGTAGGGGTTGTACTGGTAGCGGGCCACGACCGCGCCGGAGGCGCCCGTGAGCG
>JASEGR010000229.1 GCA_030017955.1 Candidatus Eisenbacteria bacterium | reverse complement strand
TTCACCGGGAGGAGGCTATACCTGACCAATTTTACAGGAGAAAAAAGACTTGACCTGGAGAAACCGGAGTGGTTTGATGTGATAGTTACTACCAGCATGTTCGGACACATCATTGCCGATTTGGGTGCGATGCTCCAGGGGGGACTGGGAATTGCTGCGGGCGGGCACATTCACCCCGGGCAGGTTTCAATGTTCGAGCCGGTGCACGGTTCAATTCCAAAGTACGCCGGGAAGAATATTGCGTGTCCTGTCGCGGCAATCGGAGCGGTCGGGATGCTCCTCGACCACATAGGCGAGCGAAGGGCCGCCAGACTCGTGGATATGGCAATTGAGAGCCTCCTTGTCGAAAGGAAAGTCACATCACTTTCAACAGATTCAGGCCTCTCGACAGACCGGGTTGGCAGTATGATGCTTGAGGAGATGAAAAGGCTGGAAAAGACCTTGTGAGCCAAGGTCCTCGAAGGAGGAATTCCGTGAGGAAAAGTGAAGTGCTGGTGCTGGCAATACTCGTGCTCTCTATTGCGGCGGCTGTCTATTTTTACCCCAGGATGCCGGAAAGAATGGCTTCGCACTGGGATGCCCGGGGCGACGTTAATGGCTACATGTCAAGGTTCTGGGGATTGTTCTTGATGCCGGCTATCTCCGTCTTAATGTTCTTGCTCTTTCTCGTGGTACCGAGAATAGACCCGCTGAAAGAGAACATCGAGGAATTCAGAAAGTACTTTGACGGATTCATTGTGCTGATATTTTTGTTCTTGGTGTATATCTATGTACTAACAATCCTGTGGAACATGGGCAAGAGGTTCAGTATGGTTCTGGCGATGCCGCCCGCCCTCGGGATTCTCTTCTTCTATTGCGGGATGCTCATAGAGCATGCGAAACGGAATTGGTTCATCGGAATCAGAACTCCCTGGACTCTGAGCAACGAAAAGGTTTGGGACAAGACGCATAAAATCGGCGGCAAGCTTTTCAAAGTGTCGGGAGTAATTGCCTTTGTGGGAATCCTCTTCCGCGACCTGGCATTCTACTTTGTTATTGTTCCGATCTGTTGTGTTGCCGCCTACACCATCGTTTACTCGTACGTTGAGTACCAGAAGGAGATGAAGCTGACGTAGACCGGCGATCCTCGTCGGCATTCACTAAGCCCTCCTATAGTCCCACTTGCCCGGGAAGATTCCAGCGAGTCTGATTGACGGCGCTTCCCGCAGCTCCAACCTAGTGCTGTGTCACATAAATTCGCGAACTTAGTTATGCGGTGCCCCAGCACTTTCACAGGGGCTATCGCCCCTATGACATTTCGAAA
>JASEGR010000228.1 GCA_030017955.1 Candidatus Eisenbacteria bacterium | reverse complement strand
CTGCGGGCAATCTGCACGTACTGATATCGACCTGCGCGTGTCACGCGAAAGAACATGGCGTCTCCCTTTGCCTACGCCATGTACACTGCGCACCGTGCCCATGCAACCGGAAAACAGCATCACCGCGATTTATTGCCAACACATTTCGACTTCGGCAAAAATCCACTCGCGGAATTCCTTCGGAAAATCGTGAATTCGGCAAGGAATCAGACGCGAAACTGTAGAAGATGGGTCTAACACCTCCCGCCCACCAAGTCAATCAGCCATTTGTGCAATGTGAAGATGTGACCCCAATGCCCTCCGTCAGAGAGGGGAAGGAATTGTGTAGGAGACAGGGCGTCTATTCCCGTTTGAATGGCCCAACCGCAATGACAGACCCTTTCTGGTACCGCACGACGCAGTATCTCGACGGATCTCCTTTGATGATTCCTGGGTACGGCCCAACACTGACATACTGTCGCGGGACGGTGATCAGGATTTCCTGTGGACCAAACTGCATTTCGTATTGTGTGTCACAGTAGGACATCTGCTGTCCTGCTGCCTGATCTGGCGCGACTGGGCAACTGTAAATCGGTGAGACGGCAGGAAGCAAACCGGCGTTCACAACCTCTGCGAGATTTGTCGGCAAGCGTTCGTACTGAATATCGAACCGGGCGATCCCCTTTCGGATGGCTTCTGCATTCACAAAAATAGCTTCATACAATTTGCGTCGGGGAGACTGTGATCGAGCGATCAAGAGGAAAGCAACTCCGGCTAAGAGCAGGACCAAAGGAACAACGAGAGCAAGCCACTTGGAAGTCCTCGCTTTCACTTCGGGCAGTCATCCCCAGAGTACTCTACCGTGAGATTGTACTTCTTGGCCTTCTTCTGGGCGGACTTAAAGAGCATGTTTGGGGTCAGCCCCGATCCGAGATCGTAACCTGCTGCCTCCAGGACGCGAGCTACATATGTTGAGCAATACAATCGCGCAGTGCCCTGTGGCCCCATATATCCCGTGTCAATTGCCTCGCGAACGATGTCGTCCGAAGTGGGAGCGCCGAAGACGCCATGCTTCAATATCTTGTCCGGCAGCGTAACCATGCCAAGATCGCCCTCTGCGGCTCTAGCGGCATCAAGATTCTTGTACACCGTGCTACTACGCAGCTCTCCATGCCGCTGGTTGCCAGAAGGCTTCGCTGCATCCCGAACAAGCACTCCGCCACCTGGAAGATCAACGGCGATGCTGACATGCCCAACATTCGGGTCAAATGCGGTTCCCCGATAACCACGCATGAGGATGTGCGCGTCTAGTCCGAGGGGATCGATGCCCGCGAGCGGGTTACCGTTGGCGTACGCGTACAGGTTCGCCCCAC
>JASEGR010000227.1 GCA_030017955.1 Candidatus Eisenbacteria bacterium | reverse complement strand
CCGTACGGCCCAATCGTGTTCCTCCACGCGATGCTGTTGACAACCTTCGCGCCGGCGGCGCACCGCATAGAGCGAAGCAACCGGCGCGAAAAATGCCACCGCTCGTGTACAGGCTCGGGGTCGGAAGCAAGCGGAGCGGTTGGCGCGCCACGTGGCAGGCTTCGCACGTGGCGTGACGTACCGCGTAGCGCACGAGCGCCCGCCAGGGCGCGAGGTGTGTCCCGAGGCCCGGGGGGGGGCCACGCCGGGCCGACCCGCAGTGTGCTGCACGTAATCAAGGAGCGTGTTTGAGGGTATTGGTCCGGCTGACGGAATCACCGATGGCTTTAAGATACCTGTCTTTTGATGCGCCACGCACGGCATCGACCTCGGTCCGGACAGCGTCTTTCACCTTTTGATCACAACCAGCATCGAGATATTCCAACGCAACCGACTGATCAAAAGCATTCGTTGACGAAAGCAGCAACTTAACCTTGCCTGTCTTCTTGTTCGTATCACTTGTCTGGTCAAGATCCAGAAGCGCTTCGACAGCTTTTTCAACTTTCTGAAGTGGCACAACATGTACGTCGGAATAAGGCCACTTTCCAACGGTTTTGGGCCACTTCCCTTGATCTCCATATCCCAAGAGCAATCGGCGTCCACGCCCTTCTTGCTGCAAGAAAAGGATCACCGTCTCATCATTGCTGAACTGAGCTTTGTCTTCCTCTCGGGCCGCAAAACTTTCAACAACAACGTCTGTACCTGGGCTGCCTTTCAGGGAACGAAGGACATTTGCATGAACAACACCCTCGCGAACAGCCACCTTCGCGACCACTATGGCGTCCGCCTTCTTCGTGATCTCCGCCAGCGTGTAAGTTCTGTACTTAACGGCGTACGCTTGCGGCACGAGTGCCAAAAGGACAAAGAACAGGAAAATGTTTCTCATAAAGTGCCTCCCCATAAATCAGTCCATCTCAGTCATCATACTTGTTTAACGTCTGGTGTTGCTTTCCAGGGTTACCCCAATCAACAGAAGCACGAGCATTTTCATTGTCGGGCTCCTGGTTATAACCTGAATCTTGCACGGATTTCCCCTTTTGAGGGACTTTTCACTCCATCTCACACGGCCTGATTTTCCCGAGCCGTGGCCGCCACGGAAGCCGCATGCAAGCAATTTCTTGCACGCAACCCGGCCCGGTTCACCGGGGTTATGCGGCCAAGCCCTCCTGTCGACGCCGATGATCGAGGTAGTGCAGAAAGTCGATGATGCCAGCCGCTCGACTCTCGTGTATCGAGTACCGCACCTCATCGCGGTTGCCGTGGAATCGGATCTTCGCCGCCACGAACAGCATCTTCAGGCGGGCGATCCGGATGG
>JASEGR010000226.1 GCA_030017955.1 Candidatus Eisenbacteria bacterium | reverse complement strand
TGGCGAAAACCACAATAAAGCGCTTCCGCCTGCCCGCGCTGTTGAAGCGAAGGAGATACCACCAAGGATCACAAGACCCATTATTGTAAAAACGGTGAGTATTTTTTTCATAATTTTTAAGAACGAAAATTATTTTTAAAATTTAAAATTATTTTAAAAGAAAACTAAGGTAGTCTCAATAATCTAACGCAAGAGTGAATTAAAAACTTCGTACGGGGTTGCGTACCCCAAGACCTTCCGAGGTCTGCCGTTGAGAAGATGCTGCACGCGCTTCACTTCTCGGCGGGAGATCTTTGAAAAGTCCGTGCCCTTAGGGAAGAACTGGCGGATGTTGCCGTTCGTGTTCTCGTTCGTGCCGCGTTCCCATGGGGATGCGGGATGAGCGAAATACACCTGCATCTTTGTTTCCTTGGTGAACAGCTTGTGCTCTGCCATCTCAAGTCCCTGGTCGTAGGTCATAGAGAGACGCATCTGCGCAGGAAGCTTCTTCGCCTCTTTGGCGAACGCCTTTCTCACCTCTTCTGCAGTTTTGTTTTTGAGTGGTACGAGGATTGTTGTCCTCGTCGTCCGCTCGACAAGGCTGCCCAGGAACGACTGGCGATTCTTTCCGACAAGCAGGTCTCCTTCCCAGTGGCCAGGAACGAGGCGTTCGGCAACTTCGATGGGACGCTCCTCGATGGAGAGCATCTCCTGGATTTTGCTTGTAACCACGCTCTCTGTTCCGTGCTTCCTTCGCTTGTGCCGTCGCTTCCTCTCTCGTCGCAAACACGCCAAAAGCTCTTTTTTGAGAGTGCCTTTTGGCAGGACGTAGATGTACGAGTAGATCGCTTCGGGAGATATGCGCATAGTCGTATCTTGAGGATACTCTATGGCAATCTTGCGAGCAATCTCGTCCGGCGACCAGCGAAGGCGAAGCTTTGAATGAACGTACCTGCGAAGCCGCGGCATGAGAAGAATCTTTCGCTTCCACGCCTTACGCTTTCGTGCTTTTCTCTGGGCACGTCGGTGAGCTGTTGCGGCTCGGTACGTGTACCGATTGCAACCTCCTACTGAAACCTCATTGCTAATGGTGCTCACGGACCTGCCCAAAAAATGGGCTATTTCTCCAAATGAACATCCTTGGGCAAGCATCCTGCTGATCTCCTCTCGCTCACCCTCGGTCAAACGATGATAATTCATATGTCTAACGCGTTACTTCTAATGCCTCAATGCTGCAGAAGTGTTGCGTTAGATTCTAGAGGCTAATTAATTCCAACTTTTAAAATTTTAAAACTTTGTAATTTGTGATTTGTTTGGGATTTGGGATTTGTAATTTGGGATTTCCCATCAGGGCCACCTTGATGAAAGTGGTTGTGCTCCATAACGGGAAACATTTAAAACAACGCCAACGGCGGCCAAGGAAATCGCTA
>JASEGR010000225.1 GCA_030017955.1 Candidatus Eisenbacteria bacterium | reverse complement strand
TCGCTGGAGGGAGCCGGATGAGCGCCCGCGCCATGCTGGCGCCGGCCCGGATCAGTTGCAAGGTCTGTCGGGCGGTCCCTGAAATCAGTTGACTTTGGCCGGGAACTGTGGTAATCTTATTTTGTCAACAAGTGGAGGAGGTGGTTCCAGAGAGTCGATTGCTACAGGGGTACGTTACTCGCAAAAGTGAGGAACGCCTAGTGAGGAAGTCCACGGTATTGACTAATCCTCACTGAGAGGACCGAAAGGTCTTTGGAGCAACTTGCGCGGCAAGAAAATGGTCCCCTATTGCAAAGACTCTCAGAGTTATCGGGGAAGCGGTTCCTTCACGGTAAATATTCGTGCTTCAGGCAACTCACTAGCATACGCTGTACAAACAAGCTCTTTGCCCCGAGATGCTGTCTCGGGGTTTTTCTATTCCTGACATGATTGAAGAAACCAGATCAAGTTCCAGAAACCCTGACGCCAGTTTTCGCGGCGACCGAGGATTGCTTGCCAGTCTTCCGGCGAGATCCGTCCGCGGCCAGAATATTGGGAACGTGACCATGCCGGCCATTGAATCGCTGATTGGTTTGGAGGCACGCCGGGATGGATTCTATCTGAGGCGTGGAAAGAGGATGCTGGATGTTGCGGCGAGTGCCGTAGCCCTAATCCTTTGTATTCCTGTTTACCTGGCAATAGCAATTGCCGTGAAGCTGGATTCGCGTGGACCTGTGTTCTACACGTCGACGCGGCTCGGCTTCAAAGGAAAACCTTTCCTGTTTTACAAGATTCGCTCCATGTACGAAGGCGCCCACGAATCACGGAAGAAACTGCTTCACCTGAATGAGGTCGATGGTCCCGTCTTCAAACTCTCCAATGACCCCCGCGTCACCAGAGTCGGAGCATTCCTGAGGAAGACAAGCCTTGATGAACTCCCTCAGCTCTTCAACGTTCTGAGGGGAGACATGAGCCTGGTCGGTCCGCGGCCCCCGATTCCTGAAGAAGTCGAAATGTACGAACCCTGGGAAAGAAGACGGCTGGATGTAAAACCAGGCCTGACCTGTCTCTGGCAGATAAGCGGAAGGAGCACCCTTGGTTTCAAGGAATGGATGAGGCTCGACATCGAGTACATAAGAAACCAATCCTTCTGGACTGACATACGGCTTCTCATCAGAACTATTCCCGCTGTCCTCTCAAGACGCGGGGCCTATTAGTGTCCCGTCGCTAAAATCCCCCAAGCTTTGGTATCTGAAGATGTCCTCCCCATCCTGCCGAAAATGTTGATCACGACCCATTGCTCCGCAACTGGTGCCCCGGTCCTCGCTCCCTCGAATCTGTGTGATGGCGACTGAGCCTTGGCTGTCTCCGCTCCGGGATGACCCATCTAGTGTCGTGTCCCGAAAGTTCCTTGTCTATGTCTTTGCCCCGCGACACGACACTTTCATAGGGGCT
>JASEGR010000224.1 GCA_030017955.1 Candidatus Eisenbacteria bacterium | reverse complement strand
GATGTGTCCAATAGCTAACCGAAAATATTACGCTTTGAATTCTTGAATTGGCTAAGATGTAGAAGCAGCTTAAAAAATAAGTTAGCCAGATGAAACGCTACCAGACCACCCTTCAGCAGCACCTGGGAAACTACGCGAGACGCCGCCTCGGGGTCTTCGAAAAAGGGACGTACGGGGGACGCCTGTACTCACATGTCCTCCCCTCCCGGCTACGCTATCTGAACATCCTTGAATCGATCCGCGCAGAACTGCAAGACTACCTCAGGGCTCACCCGTCAATCAGGCTCCACCGGTACTTCCACCACTTGAACTCGTCGCAGGCCTTCGCGCTGAACCTTTTCTATCCGTACTTCGCGGCTGGCGGGTCTGAGGCCAGAGCGTTGAGTGCGTCCTTGGGAGTGGACGCCAACGTATCGGATTGGGAATTCGAGGGAGTACCTGACGAGAAAGAAGGCACGAACGTGGATGTTGTTTGGCACACCCCTGCAGGGGCGTGCGTGTTCTGCGAGGTCAAGCTCTCCGAAGCCGGATTTGGTACCGCAGAGAATGACTCAAGGCACCAGAAGAAGCTGGCGGAGATCTACAAACCCCGCCTGACACCTCTTGTCTCGGAAGATCTACTGAAGGACAAGGCTTTTTTCGATAACTACCAGTTCCTCCGAAATGTCGCCCTTCTTGCCGGTGGCGAGGGACACCAACTCGTGATACTCGCACCGCGGGAGAACGAGTCGCTTCATCCACCGTTGCGCAAGGTATTGGCAAACGTTGAGCCTTCCGTGCGCAAGCGCATCAGTGTCGCTTACATCGAGGACTGTCTCCGCAGCCTCCGGGAAAGCCCTTCGCTCTCGCTAGACCTTCGCCTCCACGCCGCAAGAATGCAGGAGAAGTATGTTGTTCCATCAACATCTGGCTAACCCGGCGCTGCAGGAGACGCGTCACAAGCGCCGCGCCCCTGAGCTCGGTCGTTATCGTCTCTTTCAAACAGAAATCCGTAATCTTCAGATTATCTTGATTTGCAGATAAGTAGGTGGAACCTGCAACCCACTTTTCCACCTCTTCCTTCCTGAACTTCTCACTTCCAAAAAATCAAAAAAGGCGTATATTACAATCGTAATTGATTGATTGGAGGATCGGAGGGACGGCATAGACCGAAGTTCCTTGCTTGCTAATAGAATAACTTCTTGATTCAAAAACTGTTTCTAAGAAATTGGATTCATATTTACATGGCTACAGTCCCAGGAGTTGAAAAGCCCTATTTTGTAGAGGAGTCATTTCTGTCACTTGATAAAAAGTGGACCCCTTGGGACCAGATTTGATTTGGCAACGGTTTCGACATCGTGTTCCAAATTCTTTTAAGAGGGTATCGAAACTCTGGACGACCAAACCTTCTGGAGTAAGACGTTGTGTCTTCTTCTTTTTGGCCGATGCAGATACTTG
>JASEGR010000223.1 GCA_030017955.1 Candidatus Eisenbacteria bacterium | reverse complement strand
CAAGCTTCTCGCCTCCTCCGGCGCCCTGGCTGCGCGGTATAGTTATTCGCCGTACCGATACGGAAACCGGACTGCTCTACTACGGCTACAGATACTACTCACCCGAGCTGGGGCGGTGGCTCTCAAGAGACCCCATCGGAGAGATGGGATTCCGAGGATCATTTGCTGAGGAATCGATTGAAGATGAAAATGCGATGATCGCGACTTTGATCGCGAGAATTCGCCAGAAATGTCCGGAGGCGGCGCGTCGTGCTGAGCAGGTAGTGGCAAAGATGCACAGTCAAGAGCGTGCTGTTTTTCGCCGTGTGAAGGATACCAAGACTTACTCCTTTGTCGGTAACGCCCCAATTAGTGCATATGACAGCTTAGGACTCTCCGGTTGTGGTCCAGGCGAGGCAGGAGGCTGGCTTGTACCCGATGCGCCATTTGGCTTCAACTTCGGACCGTGTTGCGATGACCATGATGAATGTTATGGCACATGTGATCCCAAAGGGCAGCAGTCCAAGAGCGGATGTGACGGAACCTTCGGGGACTGTATGGAGGCGGCAGTGAACGAGCAGTCGAGTTGGATTAAGCCCGGCTGGCTTGGGACCGCGCTTGCGAAGACCTACGAGTGGGCGGTTTCCACATTCGGTTGTTCGTCCTTCGAGAGTGCACAGTCTAGTTGTCCTTGTCCCAGTAAGTGCGATTGAATAACGCCGTCGGACGTCAATCAATGGTTCGGCTGAAGACCCATGAAGATGCTTCGATCTATTATGGTGTTTGTAGCCTCTTGTCTGGCCTTGATCGGGTGCCGGTATATCGGCGGCGGAGTTGCGGGGGCGAGTTTCGATCCCATCTGGCAGGTCAAAGCTGCAAAGCGATATCCCGCAATGGTCTCAAGCAACAAGGTCACAGTGAGCGTTGCCCGCCTGACGGGAGAACAGCCCCCACAGTTGTTTGATGATATCATGCACGCGTTTCCTGTGCGCCAAGATCGTGTCGAAGATTCCTTCATGCCGATTGCGGGCACAGGACTCGAAGCGAGATACCACAAATGTCATCTTGACATCAGGAGCGGCCACGCCGTCCTGATCAATGAGAAGCTACCGAAGGTCTTCAATATGCATCCAGTGCGATTGGGTATGGGAACGGTCGCGTCGCAATCTCTCATTATGATCGTCAACAAGTCACGAGCGAGTACTGGTCTCTACTTCGTGGCGCTCTACACCGCACAGGGGGTCCCTCTTTACAGGGGCGTGTTGGGAGCGGGACAGGTGTGGGACATCCGAACAACAGACAATGGCGTTGACATCTTGGGTCACTCGGAAATCAGGCGTATCACGATGACTGCGACGGAAGCGTTGGGGTCAGATAGGAATGGCGCTTAGTTAAGCCCTAACACTCGTTTTGTCATAGGCCATCGGGGTCGTATCTTCACATTTCACAATTCGGCATCTCCGTGTTCCCGCA
>JASEGR010000222.1 GCA_030017955.1 Candidatus Eisenbacteria bacterium | reverse complement strand
GAAAGTGCTGGGGCACCGCATAATAAGTTCGCGAATTTATGTGACACAGCACTAGGTATTCTCCTGTATCGAATTAAGTGATGTGTCCCCAGATACTCGATACTAGACCGTGAGGTCGCTTGCTGAATACTCACCGGGTTCTATGGGACCAAGCACTACAAGAGAGAATTCTTCAGGATTGAGTATTCCATTTGCCACCCGAAGAACTTCCTCTTCCTTGACCTGCTCAATTGATGAAACGAGCTCATCGGGAGTGACGTTTCTTCCGTAGTAAAGCTCGCTCTTTGCAAGCCGGGTCATCCTGTTGCTCATGCTCTCCAAGCCCATGAGGAGGTTCCCCTTAAGCTGTGCCTTTGCGCTGTCGAGCTCGCTCTTCTTCATTCCCCCCTTCTTCAGCTCATCAAGCTCTTTCATCGCACATCTCAATGCGTTTTTCCCCTGCTTCGGATTTGCCCCTATGAAACAGCCAAAGAGACCGGTGTCACGATAGAAATCGGCGTAGCTGAAAACCGAATAGGCAAGACCTTCCCTCTCCCTCACAGACTGGAACAGCCGTGAGCTCATTCCTCCCCCAACCATTGTTGTAAGAAGAAGAAGGCTCATCCTGTCCGGATGCGTAAAAGGAATCCCTCTCGTCCCGAAGCATATGTACTGCTGGGAAAGATCCCTGTTGAAATTCCTCACTCGCGGATCGAAGGCCCCCGGAGGCACTGTGGCCCGTTCCTTCCCGTTCCCGGGAAAATGGAAACTTTTCTCAATTGCCTTGAGTGCCGCTTCACAATCAAAACTTCCTGCCAAAGATATGACAATCCTCTCGGGCCCGTACCTTTCCTCAAAGTAGCCCCTGACAGTCTCGGAAGTGAACGAATCGACGCTTTCACGCGAGCCCAGGATGGAACCGCCCAGCGGATGGTCCGACCAGATTGTATCTGCAAACAGGTCGTGAACAAGCTCGTCAGGCGTATCCTCATAGCTCATTATTTCCTCTGTGACGACCTGCTTTTCCCTGTCAACGCTGGCCTTCTCAAAAAGCGAATCACAAACGATATCGGAGAGAACATCAATCGCCTGTTCAAGATATTCATCCAGTACCCTTGCGTAGTAACAAGTGAACTCTCTGGCAGTGAAGGCGTCCAGATTGCCGCCGATGGATTCAAGGCTGTGCGCGATTTCATATGCGTTTTTTCTCTTTGTTCCCTTGAAAACCATGTGCTCTATGAAATGAGAGATCCCGTTCTGAGAGCGGCTTTCATCCCTGGACCCGTTTTTCACCCACACGCCGATAGCGAGCGACCTCACCGCTGGGATCTTCTCTGCAACGACGGTGATACCACCGGGGAAGATTTCTTTACTGAAGACCGACGACGCCCTTTCACCCCGCATAGACTTGGCACCTCTCTGCTGCTGTGACCCCCTCACCTCAATCCTCTCCCCCAGGGGGGAAAGGAAGAGCAAGGTCCGCGTTTCATCCTAGTGTAGTGCGTCTAACGCTTCTTTACATTTGGTGACTTTGGCCAGGATGCG
>JASEGR010000221.1 GCA_030017955.1 Candidatus Eisenbacteria bacterium | reverse complement strand
GAAAAAGTGGGGAATAAAACTGGCCCCGGGGTGGGGAATAAAGTTGGTCCTCGACAGCTGAACGGTTGAAGGGTTGTCTCCGTATCACGGATACCATTGCCCGTCTCGGGGGAGATGAGTTTATGATCATTCTCCAGGACGTAAAAAAGGTAGAGGACATCACAGCGGTGGTTGAAAAGCTCTTTTCCATACTAAGCGAACCCTTCAACATCCAGGGGCACGAATTTTTTGTCACGACTAGCGTGAGGATCAGTGTCTTCCCTGATGACGGGGAGGATGCAGAAGCACTTCTAAGGAATGCGGACATCGCTATGTACCGGGCGAAGGATGAGGGGATCGGGAACAACTACGTCCTCTTCATATCGTCCATGAACGAGAGAACCCACGAGCGGCTCAAGATGGAGAGTATGCTCAGAAGGGCCCTGGAGCGCGGGGAGTTTCTCCTCCACTACCAGCCCCAGATAGCCTTAAATTCAAGAGAGGTCACCGGCATAGAGGCCCTCGTCCGCTGGCAGGAGCCGGAGAGGGGACTGATCCCGCCGGGAGAGTTTATTCCCGTAGCCGAGGAAATAGGGATTATTATCTCCCTTGGAGAATGGATATTACGCAATGCCTGCATGACCAATAAGAAATGGCGGGACAAAGGATTAAAGCCGGTAAGCATTGCGGTCAACCTCTCGCTGCGCCAATTCAAGCAAAAAAACTTCGTAGATACCGTGGCCAGAATATTGAAAGAGATCCGGTTGGACCCTCATTGCCTCGAGATGGAACTGACTGAGAGTATCCTCATGGAAAATGCGGAGGCCACGATCGATATCCTCCGGGCTCTGAAAGAGGTGGGCATAAGGATGACAATCGATGATTTCGGCACCGGCTATTCTTCCCTCGAATATCTGAGACGGATGCCTATCGATATGCTGAAGATCGCCCTGCCGTTCGTCCGGGACATCACGAAAAGTCCGGGCGATGCCTCTATCGTCACGGCGATCATCAACATGGCCCACAGTCTCAACATCGAAGTGATCGCCGAGGGGGTCGAGACGGTGGAGCAGTTGGCGCTCCTTCGCTCTCTCGGGTGTGACAAGATCCAGGGATTTCTCGTCTCACGGCCCGTCCCTCCTGATGAGCTTGAAGAGTTCCTCGAGAAGGGTTCGCGATTCGTCATTCAGTGAATCTCCTCCCGAAAATCGGGAATCTCTTCCCTGTCTGAAATTTTAATTCTCAGATCTCACATTTCAAATCAATTTGTAACTTGTTGATAATAAAGAGATAAGCCAAAAATATCCGGCATCTCCTGAAAATGGCATCTTTCTTGCGGTAGCAGACAACCAATGAAAGTTGAAGGCATCGCTTGCGCTGAGCGAAGCGAAGAAAGGAGGGATTTTATGATCGGCGTGTCAGAAGATATTTATGGTGAAAATGTCAGAAATGAGGTGTTCTCTCCCCCCGGTCCTTTTAAATTGTTATCGATGGCCAATGAATTCGAGAAGGCAGGGGTGGTCAGTTACGCCATCGATCTTTACACAAAGATACTCGACAAATA
>JASEGR010000220.1 GCA_030017955.1 Candidatus Eisenbacteria bacterium | reverse complement strand
GCCGGAGGGGCTCCCCTAAAAATAATCATTGAGGCCACAAAAAAAGGAAAACCCCTCATTACAGAATGGTTTCGGTGAGGTATAATCCTCACTATACAAGTGAAACCAAAACTGCAAGGAGGGGCAAAACAATGATACGCCAAACCGTGCTGCCGTTCAAGCTAAAAAGGACCGAGGAGCGGATCACTGCTCGAAGCGGGCTTGCGCTCTACGCGGAATTCATCCAGGCGATGAAGGTGGAAACGCTCATTGACCGGCATTTTCCCCGTCCCGGTTCCGGGAGAGGGTTTAGCGCCGGCGCGTATGTCATGCCGCTTACCCTGATGCAGTACGGCGGTGGTGCTGCCATTGACGATATCGGGGAGATTCGGGACGACCAGACGCTCCGGGAAGCGATTTGCCTTAAGACAATCCCCACATCAGCGGCCATCGGAGACTGGCTTCGGCGGATGGGCGGTCGGGACGGGATTGATACCATGGAGCAGGTCAACGACGAACTGATACGAGCGATCCTCAAGAAAGACTCACGGACCGGTTACACGCTGATCATCGATCCGACGATCATCGAGGCGGAGAAGCGAGACGCCCACATGACCTATCTGGGATTCAAGGGGTATCGTCCGGTGGTGGCGACCTTGAAAGAAAACGGCCTTGCCATAAGCTATGAGTTTAAGGAGGGCAATGACAATGGCGGCAAGCTGGCAACGGTCAAGAAGGCGTTTGGAAAGCTGCCGGCAGGCAAACAGATCGAGGAAACCCTTCTGGACGCCGAGTATTACGAGACGGACATACTTGCCTATCTGGAAGCCAATTGCAAGCGGTGGGCAGTGGGAGCGGATAAGGATGAGGCGGTAAAGGCCTTGATAGGAGCGATTCCCGCGTATTCCTGGCGGCCCTATAAGAATCGAGAGGGAGATGCAACAGACCGGGAGATTGCCGAGGTAGTCCATGCCATGCAACAGGGGAAAGTGGTGTTCCGGCTTATTGTACTCAGATGGAAGGAGCGCCAGGGAGACCTGTTCACGGACACGTGGTGCTATCACGCCATTGCAGCGAGCATGACCGATGAGCGTCCTGCGGAAGAAGTGGTATGGTCGTACAATGCCCGCGCCCACATTGAGAACCATATCAAGGAGCTGAAGAACGGGTTTGGAATGGGGCAGATGCCCAGCGGAGACTTCGGGGCCAATGCCGTGTATTTCGGCATCGGAGTCATGACCTACAATTTATTCCTTGCCCAGAAGATACTCACGATGCCCGAAGCGTGGCGAACGAAAACGATCAAGAGCATCCGGTGGATGCTGGTGGAGGTGGCAGGCAAGCTTGTACGAGGGGGCAGGAGGATCGTCCTGAAGATTGCGGCGAGCATCGAAAAGTACGCCGTTTATCTTGAGATACGACGTCGCACCTATGAGCTTATGCGCGCGTGATGGGTAGCGCCTGTTGAGAGAAAAAGATGGGGAGAGAAGAATCCGGGAAGGAGCAGTGCGCCTCAATGCCGACAAGAGTCGCACAAAAAGAGAAGTCGAAGCGCGATACAAACC
>JASEGR010000219.1 GCA_030017955.1 Candidatus Eisenbacteria bacterium | reverse complement strand
CGGGCGGAAATCGTTAAAATTACTTTTGCTCCGATTGAATTTTTTGATTGGGATTGTCTTACAATCGGTGCTCTTGGCTGGGGGCAGATTCAGATTGTAAATGCCAATGTCGTAAAAATCATGCCGAAGAATAGCCGGAAGAATTGGATGTTGGAGCTGTGCGATATAATGCTTGATTTTTACCCAAAGGAAATAGGCAAAATAGGCGGGATGGCAAGGCCTGACTTTTTTAGACACTGTCCCCAAGGAGAGAGCTCTGGATAAGTGAGTAATATTTGAATGTAACGGTTTGTTGTTCGTGGCGGCTGCGGAAGGCGACCGGCGGCATCTTGATCGCCGAATGGATGCGCCGGGTGTTGTAGTAGGTGATCTGCTGATGGATGGCCTCGATGAGTTCACCCACATGAACGAAGCGCTGAGCGTCTCCAAGCTCAAGCTTGAACTGCGAGTAGAAGGATTCCTGGATGCCGTTCTGCCACGGTGAGGACTTCTGACTCTGTGATGGCTTCGTGCCGTATCCGGCAAGCAGGCTTTCATACGCGCCGGAGACGTATTCGCTGCCTTGATCGGAGTGGAACCATTGGGGCACTATTTTTGTTCGTCTCGCGGCATCTTTGAACGCTTCGATAACCAGCGTCGTCGTGTGGTGGTTGGCGATATGCCAGCCCACGATTTCCCGTGTGAAGACGTCGATCACGGTCGCGAGATACCAGAACCGGTCCCGGAAGAAGAAGTAGGTGAAGTCCCCAGCCCAGACGACGTTTGGTCGGACGGGACAGAGAGCCTTGAGGATGTTTGGGATGTGCGTTTCAAGCCTTCCTAGGTCATCCGGCTTCACATGCCGGAATCCTCGCCGAATGCGTGGAACGAGATCGAAGCGCTGCATGAGGCGTTGCGCTTTGGCACGGCTGATTTCGAGAGCCAGCGCGACCCGGCGTGAGCCGTATGCGGAGTGCTCATCCATGACAGCCGTGATCCTTGCCTTGTCCTCCAGGTCGTCAGCGGGTTTCTTGGGTTTGTAATAGAGCGACGAACGGGCGCAGCCGAGTTCTCGGGCTAGGGCGATAGCAGACAGGCCATCGCGGCCCAGCCGTTCACGGGCCGTGCCTATTTTTTTCCGACCGCTTCTCTTTGAGAGCGAATATGCCGATGATTTCTTTGAGCTCCTGATTTTCTTTTCGAAGCTTGGCGATCTCGAGAGCGCTGGTCCCGGTATTGTCGGCCTGTGCTTTGAGCCAGGCGTAGAGGGTGTTGTTGCTCACGCCATACTTCGTAACCGCCTCCGAGATTTTCATCCCGTCTTTGATCGTCCGAAGGATTTCATCCTTCAATGCCTGATCGATGTGTTTTGCCATATGCGTAGATCATGTATCCTCCTTGGGAAACGTATCTAGTGTATCGAGGCCAGGCCAGATAGAAGAGATTTCCGCCCATTCGGTCAACGACCCCTTGAATCATCGCTAGGTGGGCGCGTTTATTTTCCCCGTGTTTCATTTCAGTATTATTACACATAACTCTGTGGATAATCAACTATTGTTTAGGTTATGTTTAG
>JASEGR010000218.1 GCA_030017955.1 Candidatus Eisenbacteria bacterium | reverse complement strand
TGGCGCTCACGGGCGCCTCCGGCGCGGTCGTGGCCCGCTACCAGTACAACCCCTACGGTAAGCTTCTCGCCTCCTCCGGCGCCCTGGCTGCGGCAAACAATATCCGCTTCTCTTCCAAGTACACCGACACGGAAACCGGACTGCTCTACTACGGCTACAGATACTACTCACCGGGGCTGGGGAGGTTTACTAGCCGAGACCCCGTCGGGGAGAAGGGGTTCTACGTCTCATGTGGTTCTTGGTTAAAGGACGATTCACCATCGGATATCGGACATACTCATTGTGGTGGAATTGGTGACAGGGAATGCGGCTGCAAGGCTGTGGCAGCAGAGCACCAATCCCAAGCCTTTGAGGCGAGATCGATCGAAGAATGGAAGGCTCGGAAATCGCTTGAAGCGCTCCTGCACAATCCAGCCATAAAGCCGCTCTACCTTTTTGTGCACAATAGTCCCGCATCGAGAATCGATTATCTTGGATTGGATTCTCCGGGCTGTGACTGGGTTCCCGGAGGGCTGGAGACTCCTTGTGTTCTTCAGTGCTGTGCTCAACATGACAAGTGCTTCAAAGATCACGGCTGCACGGCTAGTTCGTGGGTCAATCCATGTGCGTCGAAGAAATGTAAGCAATGCAATTCTGACGCCAAGTCCTGCGTTACCGGATGTGGCACGAGCAAGAAGGATGACCCAAACAAACCGAATTACTACTGCGGTAAGTGTGGCGTATTCTTCGATGATCCCAAAAGTCCGCATATGCAACACAGCACCAACTGATATCGCAATGCTTAAGAACTCCATCGGCGTCACAGCTATTCTCTTCCTGGCGGCTGCTATCGGCGGCGTCCTGTGCGTTGTCCTTCCGGCGTTTCTGTCTGGGATTACGCGATCCTATGACGCACCTCTTTTCGCCGTTCTGCGAACTTCCGTGGAGAACCTTCGATTTCTACCGACAGCGATCTCGCTGTTTGTCTTGGGTGTGGGGTTGGGACTTCTTAATCCCAATCATTGGTTGGTTCTCGCGGTCGGCACCGTGGCTGTTTTTCCGGTAGCGGCAATTCTTGAGATGATGGTAGACCCAAGTTCCCATAATCTTTGGCCGATCGAATTCCTTGTCTATGCAGTCCTCGGGATACCCTCGATTCTTGGTTCTTGGGGTGGACGATTGATAGCGATCCGCCTGCGACCGTAATCCCCCCTTAAGCATTGGGGTCAACCTTGAGATAAAAGATAGTTGCGCGGCGGGGGTGAGTGTGCCATGATTCGATCATGGCGCGACACTTGAGGGTGGAATTTCCGGGAGCGATCTATCATGTGGCGATTCGGATGCTGGGGGACTGGAAGAAGGAAGAGAACCTTCTGTTCGAGGACGACGCGGACCGCGAGCGATTTCTGAGCCGCCTGGCCGACCGGGTCGAGCAGTACCACATACGGCTCTACCTGTACTGCCTGCTGACGAACCACGTTCGCCTGGTGTTCGAGACGTCGGAAGGGAACTGCTCGAAATTCATGCAGTCGCTTTCGACGGCCTACACGGTTTATTTCAACCTGCGGCACGGTCGTCACGGGGGTGATGTCT
>JASEGR010000217.1 GCA_030017955.1 Candidatus Eisenbacteria bacterium | reverse complement strand
CATGCTCTGGCATACTATATCTTGTATTTAGTGGAGTCAAGGGGATACCCCAATAAAAGTATTCGAAATGGGTTCGTTGCCTCAAAAATAAAAAGTATTCGAAATTTTCCTGGTTTAACCTTCCCGGGCTGGCAGAAAAGGTCTTGGGGAGGTAAAGCCAATGGGAATGGACATGAAGACGCGTAGGGTTGTAACGAGAGAGACGCGAGAGCGTTACAGGAAGGCTCGAAAGAAGGGGAAGGTCAGGATTCTTGACGAGTTTGTTGATCTTACGGGTTACAACCGATGTTACGCGGCGCGTGTGTTGAGGAATGTCCGGGAGACGAAGGGTCCTGTGCGCAGGGTTTCCGTCGGTGGCAGAAGGGGGAGGAAGAGGAAGTATCCTCGGGATGTTTTCTATGCGTTGCGCAGGGTGTGGGCTATTCTCAGATTCCCCTGTGGCAAGCGTCTCGTGGCCAACATGGGGGAGATAGTCTCTGTGCTGATTAGAAAAAAGGAGCTTCGCCTCTCAAAGCAGATGAGGCGGCTTCTTGTGTCTGTGAGCGCTTCTACGGCAGACCGGTTGCTCACGGCTGAGCGAAGGAGGCATGAGCTAAAGGGTCGCTCCGGGACCAAGCCGGGGAGTCTCTTGAAGCACAAGATCCCCATCTGCACCTTCGCCGATTGGGACGATGCACGTGTCGGTTTCTTACAGGTAGATCTCGTTCAGCATGAGGGTGGCAATCCCAGGGGGGACTTTTGCCAGACCCTGAGCACGACAGATGTAGCAACTGGATGGACGGAGATAAGAGCTGTACGCAACAAGGCTCAACTCTGGGTCTTTCCGGCTCTGGAGCACATCCGGAGGGAGATTCCCTTTCCTATCAAGGGAATAAACTCGGATAGCGGCTCTGAGTTTATCAATGCTCACCTCTTCAACTACTGCATAAAAGAGAAGATAACCTTCACTCGCTGCCGCGAGAACAAAAAGAATGATAACTGCTACGTGGAACAGAAGAACTACACAGCAGTAAGACAAACCGTCGGCTACTACCGCTACGACACCGAAGAAGAACTGGAACTATTGAACCGCCTCTACAGCTCATACAGGCTCTATGCAAACTTCTTCCAACCCCAGATGAAACTTATCGAGAAGATACGTGACGGCAGCAAGATAAAGAAGAGATACGACCATCCCCGGACGCCTTATGCTCGTGTCCTTGCCTCCAGGGAAGTGTCTCAACGGGTGAAGGAAAAGCTAAAAGAGCAATATGCGGTCCTCAACCCTGCAGGGCTCCAGAGGGATATGCTCCGCCTTGAAGAGGAACTCTTCAGACTGGCACGTTCAAAAACCCGGCAACAGGTGACTCAAGACGCAATGAAGGAGGGTGAACTCCGGCGAGCTGTTTCATAGAAACCTGCCAAAATATTCCAGAATGAAAAATCAAGACTCTCACATTTGCCCCAGGAGCGACGATCGCGGTCCGACGAGGGATAATACTATCTCCAAAAAGCTCCCTTCCGGATTTCCCCAGCTGACTCCAGACAAATCTCAGATACATTTATTTTTGAGGCAACGAATCACCGTTCAGATACTTTTTA
>JASEGR010000216.1 GCA_030017955.1 Candidatus Eisenbacteria bacterium | reverse complement strand
TGCACGCAGTGCCTACTCGGTGCAATATTTGGTTGTTGACGGTCTGTCATGGCTTCCCTGGGACAACGAATTCGTTGGGGTGACAATCCACCCTGGTCAGGGCTTATACTCAGTATAGAGAGAATTACAGCAAATGTCAAGCGGCTTTTTGCGAAAGTTTTAAGGTTCTTGTTCCCCGTTATCACTGTAACCATCTCTGCGGTGATGGTTGTGCCCATGGGGATATCCTGAGCGGCGAAGACGGCCAGGCTGTCCTGCACCACTTGGGAGGCTTTCGTATTGTTCAGAAAGGCTTCGTCGGGGAGACTTTAGGGACGGAGTGACCAGTCCCTGACGTCCGCCCACGTTCGCAGCCACTGGCCTGTGAGTGCCCAGTGGAGAAAGGCCATTTGCAAGTAGAGTGGAAATATGAGACCAATGGCCAATACTAGCTCGCTAATAGCAAGAGTTGCTTTCATGGGAAGAGAGATATTGCCCGCCCACAGAACCCCGTTCGCCCAAGTCAGCGCCACGGCGAGCACGGCAATGCCACCGTCGAGGATCAAGAAGGATGGAGCCGCCCAGGCAAGGGCTACCAACCGTTGCCTCCGTGGCAATGACATCATGCGGGTTAGCCCAGGGACAAGTCGATCCTTGAGACCTTCCAGCGGTTTCATAGACAGACCTGCAACTAGCCAAAGGGCGTAGAGCAATGAGAGACAAGCTGCACCAACTGTGACGATGATCAAGGCGATACCAGCCGTCCATAAGGTGGCCCTCCTTATAGGGTCAGTGGCGGTGGCCCAGGCAATGCCATTTGAGATCGCCAGGGTTCCAAGGCCACCAAGCGCCAGGACGAGGAGAAGCGCCAAGAGGTGATATAGCCCTCCATGTTTCAGCCAGGACCGACGACGGTTCGGACCGCTGGATCGAGTGCCACGTGAAGACGACGATTCTTTCAACAGCGACGATGCGGAATTTCTTGCTGTCATGGTTTCCCTTCCTCATCCATCCGGGTATACCTCACTGCCCTCCGGGTCGAATCTTCCTGTACCCAGGACAAGCATAAAACTAGGGCCGTGGTTCCCAGTCCTTGAGGTCTTCCCACGAGTCAATTGGCTGTCCTGTGACAACCCAATGCGCGTAACTTACGTGCAGATAGGCAACATACACATCCGCTGCAGCTACTGCCAACTCCAACAAGACCAAACCTAATTTGGTGAGGGGCTCTGGATCCGACGCCAGCGCGTAGCTGATACCCACGGTCAGTGCCACGAGAGCGAGGTCCACCACCGCGAGTACGGGTACTACCAGGAATGCCGACAAAGCTCGCACGATGGCCGGAGGCGGTTGGTCCGGGCCGCCAGTGATGGGTGGTGCCTGCTTCTGCGCCTTGGTTTCCGCTTCGGCTTTCACTTTCGCTGCCGCCGCCTTGGCCTTGGCTTCGGCTTCGGCCTTGGCCTTGGCTTCGGCTTCAGCCCTGGCTTTTGCTTCAGCCTCGGCCTTAGCTTTTGCTGCCGCTGCCTTGGCTTCGGCATCGGCCTTGGCCTTTGCTGCCGCTGCCTTGGCTTCGGCATCGGCCTTAGCTTTTGCTGCCGCTGCCTTGGCTTCGGCATCGG
>JASEGR010000215.1 GCA_030017955.1 Candidatus Eisenbacteria bacterium | reverse complement strand
CACAAACATGATCTTAGACTGGCAAGAGAGCCTCAAAGCTGTAGCCAGAGTTGATGATAAATGGACCGACTTGAAAACTTTGAAGATGACAGAGTGTAAGCAGGGAGTGCTTTTCTCTTCTGTCAGCCGGAATTTGAGGGTGGTCTTCAGAAATGAATTGATCACTTCGGATGCGGGCTTGTTGCTAGTGCTTTCTTGCGGAGATTCCTTCTGTATTGAAACTCGCAAGGGCACGTTGCACGTGCCCGCGGGCACAGCGTGCTGTGCCCCTCCGACCTATAGGCTTTCTTCGCAAGGTAATACTAGTGTCGTGTCCCAGAAATAGCTTGACAGATAGATTTGAACTTTTTATTATGGGGCATGAACAATATTGCCAGACCTCTTAGACTAAATGATGTTCAGCGACGGGAACTGGAAGCTCTGGTGAGGCGTGGTAAGACGCCTCAGAAGGTGGCATTACGTGCGCGGATCGTGCTTCTGGTAGCGGCGAGGAAGACACACAGTGCGATAGCCCGCCAGTTGGAAGTTTCCCGTCCGACGGTACTCTTGTGGCGGGGACGGTTTGAACAAAAGGGGGTGAAGGGTTTATTGCAGGACGCGCCTCGACCGGGACGAAAGAAGGCGATCACGGCAGCGGTGATCCAACGGGTGGTGGAAGCGACCTTGCACACCACGCCAGCCCAGGTCACCCATTGGAGTGTGCGCAGCATGGCGAAGGCACAAGGTCAGTCACGGATGACCGTCCACCGAATTTGGCAGCAGCATCGGTTGCAGCCGCACCGCCTGGAAAGCTTCAAGCTCTCTCGTGATCCCTTTTTTGTCGAGAAGCTGCGGGACATTGTCGGACTCTATCTCAATCCCCCGGACAAAGCGTTAGTGCTCTCAGTGGATGAGAAGAGTCAGATTCAAGCCTTAGACCGCACCCAACCGGTTCTGCCGTTACGACCCGGGATTCCGGCGCGTCAGACCCATGACTACCAGCGGCATGGGACAACCACTCTGTTTACAGCTCTCAGTCTGCTCGACGGCAAAGTCATCGGCGTGTGCCATCCCCGTCATCGCAGTGAGGAATTTATTCAGTTTCTCAGCAAAGTCGACCGGGAAACGCCAACCGACCTCACTCTCCACTTAATCGTTGATAACTATGGCGCACACAAGACGGCAAAGGTTAAAGAATGGTTGAAAGGTCACGCTCGTTTCCAGTTGCACTTTACACCCACGGGAAGCTCTTGGCTCAATTTGGTTGAAAGTTGGTTCTCGCAAATCACACAGCGGCGCATCCGCCGAGGAACTTTTACCAGCGTCAAGCAACTCGTCACCGCCATCAATGACTATATCAGAGACTATAACAGTAATCCGACGATCTTTAGCTGGACGAAAGACGCAGATATGATCCTTCGAAAGGTCAATCGCTGTAAAGAAGCGTTAGGGACACCACACTAGTGAAACTCGATATCCGCCGAACCCATACCGATCTCCAGTCGGAGAATCAACTGTCCCTTGGCCGTATCGAAGTTGTCGGTCTCGAATACGTCGTCGTCTTCATGAACCCGCTTGAGGGCGCGTTTGGAAAACTTGATGGAACTGAGGAAGTTGTCGCTGGTTTCCAGACGCACACCAACCTCGGACG
>JASEGR010000214.1 GCA_030017955.1 Candidatus Eisenbacteria bacterium | reverse complement strand
TCTGATGCTGCACGGGATCGAGTCGCCGCAGTTCTATTACATGGATTCGCTGTCGAAGTCGTTCGAGGATGAGCGCGAGTATGACGTGATCCTGATGAACCCGCCGTTCAAGGGCGCGGTGGATAAGGGCGGCGTTCATCCCACGCTGCCATCGGATACGACCAAGAGTGAGTTGCTCTTCCTGCATTTGATTTTGCGCGCGCTGGATATGGGCGGACGCGCGGCGGTAATCGTGCCCGATGGGGTGCTGCCGAAGGGAGGTCGAGCCGCGCGCATGTGGACCTGCGGCGCAAACTCATCGAGGAGAATCGGCTGGACGGGGTGGTTTCGATGCCTTCGGGTGTCTTCAAGCCGTACGCGGGGGTGAGCACGGCGGTGCTGTTGTTCACGCGCGGCGCGCAGACGAAGGACATTTGGTTCTATGATATGGCGCACGATGGTTTTTCGTTGGATGATAAGCGGGTGAAGGTGGAGGAGAACGACATACCAGATGTGATTCAATGCTGGACAAAACGCTTCGATGCGACCTTTGGGGCTGGTCGCACGAAAAGGATTTCTGATCTACGCCGAGAGTTGACTCCGCTAAAAACCGAACGGTTGAAGTTGCACGAGGAGATCAATCGGTTGCAGTTTGAGTCTGCGATTCACCCCCAAGACCTGACACACCGATTTCCCTGGAGGTGTAGCATCTGGCAGGTATTCCAGACAGGGACAGTCGTTTTGGAAGTTCCAGTGTTCCCATATCTGGCCGATTCCCTGCGGAATTCCAGGCAAAAGTCCACATCTTGAGGGTGCTCTGTCGATAGCGCTTTCCGGAATACTTGCCAATTTGCAGGCTCCGAAAGACCCTGAGGGAAATCGGTGTGACAGGAGCTGGCTGGCTAATCCCAGAGGCCTATACATCCTTGGCATTGCAGAGCTTAGCAGTCTCGAACGATTTGGGGTGGACATCTTTGCCATATCTCGGTGACCAAGGGAGATGACCGCCCTATGAACACGCTATCCATGTGGGTGATTGCAGGGATCTCGACAGCGGCCACAGTCGGCTTGATTGTTGTTACCACCGTGGTTTCTAGAGGGCTTTTCTTTGGGAAAAGTGCGTCCCGCGGCAAGGAACTCCTCATTTCGTTGTTAGCAGGCGCCTCGGCAAGTTCGGCCTTTTTCACCTTAGCTATCTTGATCGGGTTAGTTGAGAATGGATACGCATGGGAATCTAGGTCGCTGACAGCCATTGGTGTTATGTCGCTTATTCCCGGGATCGTTGTGGCCATTGGTTCTTTCTGGCAATTCCTTGTCGTAGGAAAATTCCGCACGCAACTATATCGGACGCTCCACAAACGAGGAAAGAAAAACAAGGAGTAGGTAGTTCTCTACTCGGTCTCCACGTATGCCTTAAGGGCTCATTGAAGAACTCTTAGGTACCTAAATTTCGCCCGAATAAGGGGCGAATTGCGTGACAGCAGTGGATAGGCTTGCAAAAAACGAGTGATGGGCTTACTGTATAGGAATTCTGACAAAATCCTACAGGAGGCCCATCACCATGAACGAGTCTATCACGATTAGCGAGAATGTTCGCCGACAACTTTCTGCCCGAGTGACACTGGCAGCACTGGGTGCGAAGCTGAGGAAACTCAA
>JASEGR010000213.1 GCA_030017955.1 Candidatus Eisenbacteria bacterium | reverse complement strand
TCGTGTCCCGGGGCAAGGACATAGACAAGGAATTTCCGGGACACGACACTAGCCGGGTGACATTCGCTCGCCAGGGGCGGGAGTAGCTCAGCGGTAGAGCGTCAGCCTTCCAAGCTGAGGGTCGCGGGTTCAAATCCCGTTTCCCGCTCCAGACTTTTTCTTGTCCTAGGTCGCATGTAGGGATTTGAAGCTGACCCGAGCGCCTCCTGTGGAGGATGAAGCGAGGGCAGCCGGCTTCGGCGGAGAACTCGGGAGAGTTCGGGGGAGAAGAAATCCCGTTTCCCGCTCCAGACTTTTTCCCCTCACCTTAATCCTCTCCCCGGCGGGGAGAGGAGGTAACGTTTGATTCCCGGTTTCACTCCTGCGGAGGTTGTCTTTATGCAACCCTGGAAGACACTGTCTCGTCGAATAATACTGGATGAACACCCGTGGCTAGTTGTCGAACACCACACGGTCGAACTGCCGGACGGACGCATTATTCCGGACTGGCCCTGGATTGTTACGCCTGACTATGTGAGTGTTGTCGCAATTACTGAGAGCAATACCTTTGCATGCTTTCGGCAGACGAAGTATGCGATTGAAGGGATTTCGCTTGCGCCCGTCGCCGGATACATTGATCCCGGAGAAGAACCGCTCGCGGCTGCGCAGCGTGAATTACGCGAAGAAGCAGGTCTCGTTGCGACCGAGTGGCTTGAGATGGGGCACTATCGCGTAGACGGAAACCGTGGTTCAGGGACCGGACATTTCTTCCTGGCCCGGCAAGCAAAGGCAGTGGCTCCCTTCGCGCCTCATGACATTGAGGAGCAGGAGCTTGTTTACCTGACGCGTGCGGAAATTGAAGAAGCACTGGCCAAGGGCGAATTCAAAGCCCTGGGTTGGGCAGCGGCGTTCGCTTTTGTCCTTCTGCGCACGAAGACGTGACGAGTGTCTTCAGCGTCGGCGTGCAGGCTGGAAATAATCGCTAATGGATCGGCCCAAAGGGCACGATATTCCCTGATTAGGAAGAATGCTCAAGAGGAAACACCGCCCAACCCGCATCAAGGCAGCGGAACTGCATTCCTGTTCAACGAGTTGAGAACACCCGCAGGGGAAGGGTCTGTCCGCGTCAGAGTGCCGCCGATAGGTGCTTCGAAGGGCATTAGAAATGAGATTTCCAGCTCACATTGACAGAAAAAAAGGGAAAAAATTTCTCTTGACAGGCTTTCGGGAAGTGCTAGACTTTTGTTTTTGCAACGCAGCTTCCCGCTAGGGAAGACGGCCGGAGGCTTTTTGTATCTTTTCCGGGAGTGAGGAGCCCTCATTTCGGTTCTTCCTAGTGTTATAGAGTTCACGCCGCTGCTTAGGCCCGCGTAGCTCAGTCGGTAGAGCATTTGCATGGTAAGCAAAAGGCCACCGGTTCGATTCCGGTCGTGGGCTCCAGATGAGTCAGAGACAACTAAGAGGCATTTCTGTAAATATTTCTTTTTTAGGAAGCAGGAACGTCTGTTTGTCTGAAGAAGTCGGTAGCCAAGCATCTTCGAGATAACTCCTCTTTCAGCATCTCGTCATCTTCGACGAGGGGAATCATCCGCCGTAACAATGTTGGAGGTCAGGTATGGGAAAGCCTAGGTTTGAGCGTACGAAGCCGCATGTGAATATTGGTACGATAG
>JASEGR010000212.1 GCA_030017955.1 Candidatus Eisenbacteria bacterium | reverse complement strand
CTTCGCCGTGTTCTTTCTTTACCCCGCGTATGTGTTGACCATCCTGAAAGTGGACTTGGGATTTCAAACGTCGGGGATGACCTCTGCGAAAGTGATCCCAAACCCCGAGTACCAACGCATCGGAGTTCTTAAAGGCGATTCGATCACATTCAGTTCGGCACTGACTCCAACTGTTGCGCTTGCCAATAGCGATTATGCTTGGTCTGGAGAGAAAACCGGTAACGGCCCTTCGATTTCAGTAACTTTCAACAACCTCGGGAACTCTCGAACAGAAAATCTTCAAGTTCTCGGTTGCAACAAGACCGCAACTATTACGGTCATTGAGGTCCCTCCCCCTGACCAAGCCACATGGGCATTTCTGATGACGACGCTGTACGGCCCAGCATGGGTTCTGAAGATCAATGACCTCGCGAACGAAGCATTGGCTTGGGCGCAAACAAACTGGAGCGCTTTGGGAGGATCCTCTTCTGTCCATAACTGTCGAGCTGACGCTGCACGCCATGCATATTGGAATGTTCTCATAATCATGGAAGGGTACACGCCAGCCGATGCGTGGGGTGCCGGTCAAGCGCATGAACGAAGCAACATCGCGGCTGGTGGTCCTCACAATGAATCGGTAATGGACTTGGAGAATAACCAAAAGGGGATCAATATGGGAGCGGGCCTCGCGACACGGGCAGCGGCACAAGCCGCCGTCATTAATGCCTTGAACGCGGGAAATCTCACCTACCTCGATGACCTGACGAATAGCGGAGAGCGTGGACTCCTCCAGCCCACAAACAAATGAAGGGAGGAACGAAGATGCGTTACTTGCCAACTTTTCGATGTGCCATTGTTACTGCCGCACTCGCAATATCTTCGGTTTTTGTGTCAGCGGCCGTTGGCGGACCAAAGGAGGCCGGGTCAGAGCCATTGTCCTTCATTCCGAAAGGAGTCGCCCTGGGGATGGCAGCGGACGATCTCCAAAAGTGCAGGCCGGGTGCCAAGGAATTTCGCATCCCAAAAGATGGAGAGCCCTCGCCGCCACGTACGGACCTGACGAAAGGGGATCATGTCCTCATAGAAGAACTCGGTGCTGAGGCTGAGTTTCGGGGTGCAACCTACCTTGTCAAGAACGGTCTCTTGGTGTGTATCACCGTAAGCAAGAATTGGGTTCTGCCGAAAGACTGGCACTTGAAACCAGATCAAGCAGTGGCCGCAACAAAGGCCGAACTGCGCACACTCAGGCAGAAGACCCTTGCTGAATGCAGACAACGCCTTGGAGATCAGTATAGAGCGGAAGCGGTCCTCGTACCTTTCTCCGATTCGGTTCGATACCTCACCCCTCGCCTGTGTTGGAAGAACGACCACGTAGGAGTGGCATTCAACTGCACTTCCGAGTATCAAGATGTGGATATTCTTCGAGGATTTGTCGCCGTTACAACTTGGTTGACGAAGGACGATTTTAAGCCTCCGCTGCCCCCAGCACAAGAAGTGGAAAGCGCTGTGCTTTCCCGCCTTGTGCAACCGCTCGTTAAAGACGACCCCCGCTAAGACCCTTTCGGTGAGAAGGAACACTCCGGTCGAGTAGGCAGAGGGGCTTGCGCCCCTCCGCCTCTCACAGAACCGGACTTGTGGGCCACACATCCGGCTCTTCAGAACGTTATCCCAAGGCGAGCA
>JASEGR010000211.1 GCA_030017955.1 Candidatus Eisenbacteria bacterium | reverse complement strand
CAGTAACAGTCATATAAAAAGGTCATATTTAGCCATAGTGTTATATATGGCCCTTTTTTCGACCCTTTGGCGCTATAAGTGGCAAATGATAAGGAAAGATTGAAGATGACTTCTTTCGATTCAAGAAATTAGAAAAGTTTAAGGATATGATCTCTTCTTCAAGCGTGTAGAAGAGATGATTCGGGTCGTATTTCTTGATGTATTCGTCGATATGAGGATTGTCAGGTTCGAGTTGTCTTGAAAATTCAATGTATTCAATGACATCTCTGAAACAGAAAATCAATGATGTCATGCGGCAGGTAAAAAAAGGCGATGCCGTATAATTGTCTATGATGAGGCCACACAGACCACCAATGTCGTGAGAAAAGAAGATAAGGATTCTTTTATTTCCTGGCAGGGTAAGTCAAAAGTGTTATCAGGGCTGTCCATTCCCCGACCAAAGCGCTATTATTTTGCCGCGCCTGCGTGGGGTTTGTAGAAGATAAACTCGCCAATCTCGACTGTCTTGATGTATTCCGCGGACCAACTAGGTGTTACTTTCCGCTGATGGAAATACAATGCTCCGCCGGTTCGGTCTGTTAGTTGCCGATTGAGAGCTTTTCGAGCTATTTCCTTGGCGATCGCGTAAGATTTATCCTCCTCTGCGTCATCCGAACGGCCATCGCACCACCACGAGAACTGGCAGGCTCCCTGCTCGCTGCCTTGCTTGACAACTTCACAAATAGTGTTCGAAAAGCCCTCATGGCCGAGCCGGTTCATGACAACATTGGCGACTGCTTCCATGCTGGCAGCCCCATCGCCCCTGGCCTCCCAGTAGATGGTACGTGAAAGACAGGTAATCGCATCGTTTAAGGGCTCTTCGCCGACCGGATCTACTGTCTGCGCTTCAGACTTCGTGATGATCTCGGATGCAGAAGGGAGCGCCTTGCTGCCATCGGCCGCGGCGTTCTGCTCCAGTACCCCCGCCTTGCTCTCAGTGACTTCCGCCTTCTTTGCCCGGTCAGCCGCGGTCGCCTGGCCCACGAGAAGGATTGTCGCAAGGCTGGCCGCTATCCATATCTGGCGCATGGTCGAACCTCCTATATGAATCAAACGTTCGTCTTCCCTCAAAAATTTGAGTTCTTCGGATTCCGCGTCAAATTCAGCGCGCAGGGCCTCGACTTTTGCTTCAAGGGCTTTTCGCTTGCGCTCCTGGTCCCGGCGGATGCGATCCGCCTCATGCCGGCGGTCCATTTCCAATGCCTTTTCCTGCGCTTCCCGGGCACTGCCGGTTAATGCCTCGCCGTCACCGGTATAGATATCGACCAGGTCGAGGCCATGGCTTGTGATCAAAAATTCCTGAATCTGGTTGGAGTGATTCATGCCCCTGGATTTTAAAATGTAGAGCCCCCGGTTGCGTTCGCCCTTGAGTTCGATATCTCTTAAGAGAAGCCACGTATCGATAAGAGAAGAGATCTCTTCGCTCGTGCGTTCAGGGTTTCCACCGAAATGGGTGAGATCCGTAAGGAAAGTCGTAATCTTTTCAATCTTCAGATAGTCGATCAGTCGCGTTAAGATGGATTTGACTTCTGACGCGGTTCCGGCGTTAATCAGGTTGCTGATGGGATCAACAATGAAAACCTGGGGCTTAAACGCTTCAATCATCTTGTTGAAGGTG
>JASEGR010000210.1 GCA_030017955.1 Candidatus Eisenbacteria bacterium | reverse complement strand
GCCGATCATCGGGCGGATAGACTGAGCCGCGTCAGTGACCTGCCAGGCCTTGGCCCCTAGGAGCCTGTTGCTCAGCCCGTTACACTTTGAGACCCGCATGATATGACGCGGCGTTATGAGCAATCACCGATTCAAAGAGTATAATCCTGATCAGTTGTTTCTCCTGCCTCAGGATATGAGGAGTTGGTTGCCGGGTGACCATCTTGCATGGTTCGTGAGCGATGTGGTGGACCGGCTCGATCTGTCTCAGCTTACCGGAGAATACCTTCACCTGGCCGGTGGGAGGCCGGGATTCCATCCGGTGATGATGGTCAAGCTTCTGGTGTATGCCTACTGTGTAGTGGTTCCCAGTTCTCGGCGGATCGAACGCAAGACTTATGAAGATGTTGCGTTTCGGGTATTGGCAGCAGGTTACCACCCTGACCACACTGCAATTGCCAAGTTCAGGAGCCGGCGCCTCGGTGCTCTTTCGGATTTCTTTGTGCACGTCTTGATGTTGGCCAAGCAGATGGGATTGGTCAAGCTCGGCCATGTGGCTCTCGACGGGACAAAGGTGAAGGCCAATGCCTCCAAGCACAAGGCGATGAGCTATGATCGGATGTCCCAACGCCTGGATGAGCTTCGCTCTGAGGTGGAGGAGCTTTTCAAAAGGGCCGAAGTGTCTGATGAAGCCGAGGACAAGAAATACGGCAAAGGCAGGCGTGGCGATGAGATTCCCAAGGAGCTCCGATTCAAACAGAGCCGGATACACAAGATAGAAGAAGCGAAAGCGGCGCTGGAAAAGCAGGCCCGAGAAGAGGAGGAAAAACCGGGCAAGCTCGATGATGACGGCAATCCTACCGGAGGGGGTGCTGGTCGTTCGGAGACTCAGCCGAGAACACCCAAACCGAAGCAGCAGCGGAACTTCACAGACCCCGAAAGCCGGATCATGCGCGATGGGGCTACCAAATCCTTTGAGCAAGCCTACAATGCCCAGGCCGGCGTTGACTGCGACTCGCAAATCATCATCAGCGCCGATGTTACGCAAGACGCCAACGACAAGCAACAGCTCGTTCCGATGGTTGAGCAGATAGAAGAGAATCTTGGCGAGATCCCCGACCGGGTTCTTGCCGACTCGGGCTATTTCAGCACCGACAATGTGGAATACGTGGACGGCAACTTCATGGAGCCCTTTATCTGCCGTGATCGGACCAAACATTCAGAAAAGCCCGAGCCTGCTCCGCGAGGACGAATCCCGAACGACATGAGCGCAGAGGACAGGATGTGCAGGAAGCTGAAAACCAAGGCAGGCAAGAAGACTTATTCCAAGAGAAAGGAGAGTGTCGAAGCCGTCTTCGGTCAAATCAAACAAGCCAGGGGATTCCGTCAGTTTCTCCTTCGGGGATTTGAGAAGGTAAGAGCCGAATGGCGGCTCATCTGCCTCGGGCACAACATCCTGAAGATGTGGAGGAGCGGGAAAAGCATGCCGGCTCTTGCGTAGAAGTGCACCCAAGGTGGGCAGATCAGGCTTTTTCGCACTCGCAGGCCAGTCCTTTTCCTCCACGACCGTCAACCTGAAACATCTCATGTCGATCTATGGCGCCAAACCCAACCGACCACCGACGGCCAACCTGTTCCCATGTGGGAGGTTGAGCAACAGGCTCCTAGAACGTTTCAAGTCTTATTCGCGAAAAAATGTGTAGCTTCTTCGGACAGGCGCGATCACTCTTTGGGAACAAACAGCAAAAAGGGGAGGGCAG
>JASEGR010000209.1 GCA_030017955.1 Candidatus Eisenbacteria bacterium | reverse complement strand
TGTAGGTGCCGATGGCGTCAATGAGTTTCGCCGCCTGTTTGACATTGGCGTCGTCTCTCTTCGGTAAGGCGGTCCGGTCTTGCTTCTCCAGTGCGTCCTTCAAGTCCGGGGCCTTCCGCGTGATCAGTTCCCGCTGGGAGTAAAGAAGACTGCCGAGTCTTCCGAGACAGAAGGACCGAAAGCCGTCGATGTTCTGCTTGTTCTGGCCCATTTCACTCAGAAGGGCTATCGCCGCCGCAATGTCTTCGTCGCTCAGGTCTTCACGATTCTCCAAGTCTAAGACGTCAAGCAGTCCGGCCTTCCAAGCAACAGGCAGCATTGGATCCGAAAACTGCTCAAGAATGGCGTGTAGCGATTCGCCTTGGCCAGGTCCCATCAGATAGCTCTTCGCAAAAACGGCCATTGCCAGAAGGTGTCCTTCCTTTTGATCGTCATAACCCGGCTGTCGAGCCACCTCGCGAACGAAAGCCAGGAAGTCTTTGCGCTTCAGTGACCGTAAGTATTTTTGGCCCCTCCTGTTTCGTACAATGGCGTCTTGTTCCTGATCGTCGATGAGTTTCCGGTACTCCCAATAGGACTTTTCTTCGGCCCATGCCATGGAAACAGTCGCGAACAAGACCATCATAATGAACTGCAAGACGTGTCTCATGTTGCCCTTCCTTTATGGGAGACTTTGCGGTTGAAACAAAACCGTCGAAACGAACCGTGTGGGGCTGTTGGTGATGCCACCCCTTTGAACGATTGGGGAAAGGAGTGTCTGCGGATCACTCATTCCAAAATCGTTGTGCTCAGCGGCGAAGTTCTGAATGAGGTAGTGAGTGCCGTTGCGCCCCCATACTTCAACGTCAGCAAGTTCGTAGCAGACTTCGACCAACCCATCGCAACGGAGTTCGTCAATGTCCCCGATTGTTCCGTCCCAGTTCAGTCCCGGCCCATCGCCATCAATTGCAACGTACCATGCGTAACTGATGGTGCCGTCAGCAAGGCAAAGGTATGCGTTAGTCACAATGTGGTTTCTGTGGGAATCCGACAAGCTGCTGACCGAATAGAAGCCATGGAACGGTGAAGCAGCCGCCTTGTATCCCTGTAGCGTGATCTGACCGACGCCGCTAAACAGACCAGTCATTTGTATGACGCCCCAGTTGGCATCGTTTGTGAGAGCGGCCTTGGTTCGGGTTCCTGTGTATCCTGTAATCAGACCAGCGTGGTTGAAATCGCCAGCAAGGAAAATGATAGTCGCAGAATCGAGCGCTCGATAGATGGCAACACCAAGATTCTGACGGACAACAGTGACCTTGAGTTTGTCGTCGCAGATGGAACTGCCGCCGTTGGCGTAGCTCAGATTCAATTCAACGTCGTTCGCAGATGCGCTCTCATCGTAGCCTTCAAGGTAAAGCGTGGCAGGGACCGTCTCCGTCGCCAGATTCCAGGTCTTCGGTAAAGTGATCTCTGTCCCTTTCGTGGCCGATGTCCAGACCTTGACCCGAGTTCCTCCGGCTGTGGCTTCCAGTTTCAGCGTGCCGGTGGTCAGCGTTGGTTCAAGTTTCGGATAGATGGGAACGAGATCGTTTTCGCTCGTCACAGACGTCTCGTCTTTGTCCGGCGTATGGGCGGCGTCTCCATCGTCGTTGTCCCAGTTCTCGAAGACGATTGCTCCCGGACTTTCTTCCTTGGACTCGTCGGTATCATCCACATCGCCGTCGTCATCAACGTCGATATCCATGTCGCACTTGGGGACGTAAATCTTGAATGTTCTTTTGCCGCTGTTGAAGCCGC
>JASEGR010000208.1 GCA_030017955.1 Candidatus Eisenbacteria bacterium | reverse complement strand
GTACGGCCCGATCGTGTTCCCCCACGCGATGCTGTTGACAACCTTCGCGCCGGGCAACGCATCCGCCACCGCAGGCTTGATGCGCGTAACGGAGCGTAGGGGCGACTGGCACGAGGTTGCGTAAGCATACCGCAGTGCCAGCCGAGGGGAAGATGTACACGATCAGTGCTGCGTCTTCTGCAAGGTTCGCATCTTTTCTTTCAAGGATGGGCGAGTGGTTGCGAGGGATGTCTTCTGTTGAAGAACTGTCGCCGACTCCTTGTCCCACCAGTCAACAAGACGCTTGATGGCCCGATCTCGGTCTTCTATCGAACTATCTGGGAAAAGCCCTCTTGGCAGGTCTGCGGGAAGATTTGCGCTTTTCCGAATCATCCACAGGAAGGAATTATAAGCGTAATCACAGACTCGCAAATGCGTGTATGGACCTGCTGCAACTGCGGCCACGTGCTGATTGACGACATCTTCTTTGTGGGCCAACAACACTGATACTATTTCGTAGGCTTCTTTGCACTCCGAGTGTCGCAGGCTCTTCACCATGTTCGCGCGGCCAACGGCCGATAGCTGGCCGTATCTATCCAAAAGCCATTCGATTCCTTTGCCAGGGTCGGCATGGAGCAAGGATCCCATGACTTCCTCCGCACACGCACCGTCTCCTTTCTTGGAGAATGCGTTGATTCTTGCCAGCATGAACTCCGAGACATCTGCACGGTCAAGGTCAAATGCCTTCTGCATGGCAGTTGCCTCCAGATTCGACACCACAACGCTTTCATACGCGTCGCGAAGATCGTTTTCGGCCAGCACACTGACAGCTATGATCCCAAGTCCAACAAACAGGATCGCACGATAGTAATGCATTGGTTTCCTCCCTAGAACGAGTGGTAATCGTTAACGTTCTCCACGGCATTGACGTCATTCAATATCCCGCCGTTGTCTTTGCCGTCGATAATGGCCTTGATAAACGCCTTAGTCGTCCCCGAAGCGCTACAGTCGCCGCGCGTGTAAAAAAAGGTGCCATGATTGAAAATGCGATAATAGTACCGACCGCTATCGCACGAATTCAGGAATGCCTTCTTCCATCGCCTTGTGGGCATGTCGGCTGCCCCGCACTTGGCGACAATGCGGGGGCTGACTACTGTTCCGTAGTGGTAGTCCTCATACTTATTGGCGCCGCGTGTTAGGTGCAGGTGCGCCACATCTCCGCCGGTTTGCGGTGTGGAAAAGAATTCATATGTGGACAATGTTTGAAGACTGCCGACAATGCTACGCGTTTTTCTCCAAGGATCATACTGCTCCGTGCTGGTGGTGTCGTCGCCATACTCGGCATCCTCGATCCAGAAGTTGGGGTGGCCCTGGTGGTCTCTCATATACGGCCAGTTGATCGGAACCAGCGCCTCGCCCACGTTCATGAACGCGGCAATGTTGGCCAAGTTGCCGGAAAAGGTGAATCCGATCCCGAAATTGGAATGCCCATCATAGGCCACATAGCCCTCTTCGGCACCCAATGCGATCTTTGCCAGTTTCTCGGAGGTCCAGACGAAGACACTGTAGCAAGCCGTGGCCTTCTTGATCACATAGGGATCGGTGCGTTGATCCTTCTTCTCGGCATTGAGGTACGTCCGGAGCGTTGACTCCCCGGCTCCTCCATCGCCGAAAATGCCGAACATCGTCTGCGCTACGATGAGTTTAACCTTGTCCTCGCAGATCAGTTGCGTACCGTTGTAGACACGGAGCGTGATCGTCTCGCCGTCCATATTGACACTCGGACTCAGCCCTTCGACATAGACGGTCGTGTCATTGGCGATAGA
>JASEGR010000207.1 GCA_030017955.1 Candidatus Eisenbacteria bacterium | reverse complement strand
CCAATCAATACTAATAGAGCCACATTTGCAAGTAACTTTTTTCTCTACTTCGATGAAACGTTCTTTAGAAACCAATGAACTACATTTAGGACAGCGAAATAAAGCTTCAAGCTTACGGAATCTGTCAATGACTTTGAGACACCCCGCGTCCGAATTTAGTGTAGAACCGGTTCACTCTCGGGCGCTGGCTTCGGTTTATTGATCCACGCCGCCTCCGGGATGGCCGGTGGGACCGGTATTTTTCGTACAAAACGCTCCGGATGGGCTTCATAAGCGATCCGTAGGACCTCTTCTCTGGCCTTACGGACATCCTGGGCAAAGCCATAGTGCATGGCTTCCGGGGTCAGCAGACCGATTCCCGAGTGCCGATGCTCTTTGTTATACCACGGAAAGAACCCCTGGCAGTGGTTCCGGGAGTCCTCGATGCATCCGAACCGCTCTGGAAAGTCCGGCCGGTACTTGAGGGTCTTGAACTGGGCCTCGGAGTACGGGTTGTCATCGCTCGTATGGGGCCTGCTGTGGGTCTTGGTGACGCCCAGATCAGCCATCAGAAGCGCTACGGGCTTCGATTTCATGGACGAGCCTCGGTCCGCATGGATCGTGAGCTGGTCTCTGCCGATCCGCTGCTTGGCGCAGGTCTCTTTGATCAGCTTCTCGGCCAGGGCCGCTGATTCCGCAGGGGCGACCATCCAGCCGACCACGTAGCGGCTGAAGATATCGAGGATCACATAGAGATAGAAATATGTCCACTTGGCCGGGCCTAAGAGCTTGGTAATGTCCCATGACCAGACCTGATTCGGGGCTGTTGCCAAAAGCTCGGGCTTCTGGTATACCGGATGGCTGAGTTGGTTTCTGCGTTCCTTGACCTCCGTCTTATCGTCGAGGATGCGGTACATGGTGCGGATGGAGCAGTAATATACCCCTTCATCCAGAAGGGTTGCGTAGACCTCATGAGGCGCTTTGTCCACGAACCGGTCGGAATGGAGGATATCGAGCACCTCCTGGCGTTCCTCGGCAGATAACGCGCGGGGCGGGCTCGGACGCTTCTTGGGCTCCACCGCAGGCGTGTTCTTCCTTGTCTGCGCACGGTAGAACCCGGATCGTGGGATATCAAGCGCTTCGCAGGCAGGCTTGATCCCGATATCAGAGGAAAGAGTAAGAGCGGTCTCCATTAATCGTTCCCTCCTTCCTCGGGCGTCGAGAGATGGATCCCCAGCATCTGCGAAACTTTTTTTTGAAAGTCGATGATGAGCTCAGCCTGCTTGAGGCGCGTGGTGAGCCGGCCGTTTTCCTTGCGGAGCTTCTCGTTCTCTGCCTGGAGCGGATTACGGTTCGATTCCTTCTGGCCCCGCTTCTTGGGCGAAAGGGCGGTCTGAACGCCCCGGTCCCGCTGGCGCTGCCAAGTGTTTAGGTTCGATGCATACAGCCCTTCCCGGCGCAGAAGGGCGCCCAGGCTGCCCGGTGCGGTGCAGCCATCGGCCTCTTTCAGGATGCGGCGCTTGTATTCCGAGGTGAAGCGCCGCCTTGAGGCCTTCGTGGGGACTTCCGGGTCCGGCATGACTGCGGCTCCTGTTCCGCCCCAGGGAACCTCAGTCGATCTACGGGCTTCTTCGTTTCCCTGGGTTGCTTTGATCGTTTCAACTATCATAGTATTTTCTCCTCCCCGCCCTCTACTCTAATTTACCATAGGGGAGGTGTCTCAGCTATATTGACACAGAGGGCAGACGGCAGGCGTTGCCGCGGGCTTCTTGACCGCCTCTACGGCATTCCCCCGATTCCGAGGGACATTGCGGCGAAGATATGCACTGCGTACATAAAG
>JASEGR010000206.1 GCA_030017955.1 Candidatus Eisenbacteria bacterium | reverse complement strand
GGCGGGGCATGCATCTCGATGTCGGCAGGCATTTCTTCTCCAAGGATTCCGTCAAGAGATACATCGATCTGCTTGCGACGTACAAGATGAATACATTCCACTGGCATTTGACAGAAGATCAGGGGTGGCGAATTGAGATCAAGAAGTATCCACGGCTTACAGAGCTTGTGTGAGAATTAACTTGCAGGTAGCCATGGGCTAGTCTCTGTTGAGACGATTGGCTGTCAGAACAGAGCATATGTTTCCTCGTTAGGTCATGCGAGTTTCCATGAGTGCGAAGTGACTTGGTCGGTCAACGTTTCCCACGTTGTACAATTGAACAACCTTCTCAGATTGTAAGTTGTTGCATACAAATTGATTTCGATGGTAACCTTGGGCACACCGCGAAGCAACAAAGGGAGTTTGCCACCCCAGAGTTTGATGGTACCGAAGGGATGTTCCACCAGACATTTGCGCAGGGCAATGACCGCTTTGCTGCTGGCTTGCTCCATGCGCTCACGGAACCGATCGCGCCAGTCTTGGTTGTGGTAGCGATGCACGATGCGTCCATGCCCGGATGTTGTACACTGTGCACGGAGGTCACAGTCAGCGCATTGGGTACCCTGATAGACATTGGCCAGGCTAGTGTTCCTGCGCTTGTTCTTCTGGTGGAGCACAAGTACTCTGCCGGCTGAGCAGGTATAGATGTCGGTGGAGGCGTCGTAGTGAAATCTCACAGGGGATGCGTGCCTGTCTTTGCCGGGAGGAGGCACATAACACGTGGCACCCGTTGTGGTCTCTATCTGCTGGAGACAATCGGGCGTGTAGTAGCCTTTGTCAGCAGTGATCTCGTTGGGCGTCATGCCGAGTTCCTTCTGTACCGCCTCGACCATGCGGGGAAGCGCTGCATGATCGTCTTGCTCAGTCAGAACTTCCGTTGCTGCGATCATGTGGTAGGCATCGTCTACCACTGATTGCACATTATAGGCGGGAACTTTGCCATCCCGACTTTTCATCAGGGACGCGTCAGGATCGCTGGGACTCAAGTAGGCTTTTTCAGAGTTTTCTAAGGTTGCTTTGTGTGCCGTCAGTTCTTCCACTTGTTTTTGTAAGGCAATGATTTTGTCGAGCAAATACCGATCCACGGCAACAGAACTATCGAGACAGTCCAGTTCCTCGGCTAAATCGTCCCGGATATCGTTCTCGGCGAGCTTGTTCAGATACTCCTCCAGTTGCTCGTCCAGACGGTGGAGACGCTTTTCGATCTTCTCGACGGTGAGCATCTCGCGCTTGGCGTTGGCCTTCATCTTCGTGCCATCGATGGCCACACGCTCTCCTTTGATGTACCCATGGGCGTGTAAGAATTGGCGAAATGCTTTCGTGACCGCTTTAATCTGGTCACCATGCACACGGCGGTAGTGAGCGATGACCCAATGATCGGGTGACAGTGTACCCAAGAGCCACAACAGTTCGATGTTACGCTTGGTCTCTGCTTCCAACTTGCGCGATGCTCGACAATTGATCAAATAGCCATAGAGGAACAACTTCAGCATGGTTTGTGGTGCGAACGCCGGACGACCGGGATCACTGTCATCACGTTCACTGGCAAACTCTTGATGGTTGGCAGCAACGATTTGTTCAACGACGGTGTCGATGATGCGCACGGGATGCTGCGGCGGCACGAGATCATCCAACGTGTTCATCAGAACAAACTGTGTTCGTTCCGCTGGTTGGAGATAGCGCATACGTACTCCTGAGCTAATTGATGTGTACCTAATATATACCGAAATCGCGCGCTGTCAAGAGGCAAGACCATCTTCTTGGAAAAAATATTGCCTTGACT
>JASEGR010000205.1 GCA_030017955.1 Candidatus Eisenbacteria bacterium | reverse complement strand
TGGCTCAGCAGGGGTTTGATTGCGCTCTGGTGGAGAGAGAGACGGAACTGGGTGGAAATCTCCGGCATATCTATCACACCATTGAGGGAAATGATCCGCAGGGACTTCTCCGGAAGACGATCAACGAGGTTCTTGAAAATCCTCGAATCGAGGTCTTCACAAAATCAGAACTGAAAAGCCTCAATGGCTATGTGGGAAATTTCAAATCCGCTATTTCGACCAACGGGGCAGAGAAAGAATACGAACACGGGGTTGTCATCGTTGCCGTCGGAGCAAAGGAGAGCGCGCCAAAAGAATATCTCCATGGCCAGGACCCGAGAGTGATCACGCAGAAAGAGCTGGAAGAGAAAATTGGACTTCACGTGGAAGAGCTAAGTCAGAGCCGCCATATCGTCATGATTCAATGCGTGGGATCCCGAATCCCGGAACATCCCAACTGCAGTCGAATCTGTTGCTCTGTCGCCGTGAAGAATGCGTTGAAGATCAAAGAGAAGAATCCCGATGCAAAGGTAACCGTCCTCTATCGCGACATCCGGACCTACGGATTGATGGAGAAATATTACACCCAGGCAAGAAATCAGGGAGTGGAATTCGTTCAATACGATATCGACTCAAAACCCGATCTGAACATCGAAGAAGGTAAACTCCTTCTCAAAGTTAAAGATAAAATCCTTGGAGAGGAGATCCATATCCGGCCGGATCTTGTTGTTCTGGCCAGCGCCATTTTGCCTTATGAGAATGAAACTCTGGCGAAGATGCTCAAGGTGCCTTTGACTGCGGACGGATTCTTCCTCGAAGCTCATATGAAACTCCGGCCCGTCGATTTTGCCACGGATGGAATCTTCCTGGCCGGATTGGCCCATTTTCCGAAGAGTATCAGCGAGTCCATCTCTCAGGCGGATGCTGCAGTAGCCCGTGCCACTGCAGCCGTGGCCAAAGGATATGTGAGTGTGCTTCCGACCATCTCCGTGGTCGATCAGACGCGCTGCGTGGGATGCGGCCTCTGTGAATTGCTCTGCCCCTTCAATGCGATTCGTGTGGTGGAAACCGGAAAAGGGAGCAAGGCCGAGACGATTGCGGCCTCGTGCAAGGGATGCGGGGTCTGTAGCGCCAGCTGCCCGCAGATGGCGGCTACGGTTTATCATTTCTCCGATGTACAGTTGATTGCCCAGATCGAGGCCCTTGGCCCTTCTAAGGAGAAGGCAGCCTGAAAAGGAGGAAATTCGAAGCACGAAATCCCTGCCTTCGCCGAAGCGGCTTTGCGCAGGCAGGCGAAATTCGAAACAAACATTAAAAAAACAGTCTGTCATTCCTGCCCCGTAACAAAGTACGGGATAAACTCCAGCAGGAATCCAGACGTCGTCCCTGCGAAAGCAGGGAACCAGAGACATATGAAACTGGATTCCTGTTTTCACAGGAAACCCTGGATTCCTGTTTTCACAGGAAACCCTGGATTCCCGTTTTCACGGGAATGACTGGGAAAAATGTTTCGGATTTCGACATTCGGATTTCGAATTTAATGGTGTAAGAGATGACTTTCGAACCCAAAATCTTATCTTTTCTTTGTAACTGGTGTGCCTATGCCGGGGCGGACCTGGCAGGCATCTCCCGGTTTCAGTACCCGCCCAACAGCCGTGTGATCCGGGTAATGTGCTCCGGAAGAGTTGACCCCTCTTTCGTCCCAAGGGCTTTTCTTGCAGGATATGACGGTGTGATTGTGCTGGGATGCCATCCCGGAGACTGCCATTACACAACAGGCAACTACCATGCGCGGCGCAGATGGATTGCATTTAAGAATTTAATGGACTTTGTCGGCATAGATG
>JASEGR010000204.1 GCA_030017955.1 Candidatus Eisenbacteria bacterium | reverse complement strand
CGATGAAGAACAGCGTGATTGCGAGAGCGATAGACAGCATATTAAAAACAGAGGAAAGAAAAGAAAAATAAAAATAGACGATAAAAAAGTGCGTTTTAGCTGGCAGGAACCGTATCATTTTTTGGCGGCGGAGGCGGGCGCCGCCAAAAATTCGACTTGGTCGGGGATGCCAGACTTGAACTGGCAACCGCTCGCACCCCATGCGAGTGCGCTAGCCAATTGCGCCAATCCCCGTCTTCTACTCTCTTGGTAACCATTCAGTTTCTCCCAGACTAAGCTTGCATTCCCCCGTCACAGTCTGATACCGTAGTAATTCCTATGTACTACTCTCCTGCCCAACTCTCTGCGCTGCGGTTCGAGGTTCGCCGCCTACGAACCAATGTAGCAAATTACCAACATTGGCACCTCCTTCAGAAGCAGAAAGCAGATCGGTTTGAAAAAGTAATTGAAAAACAGGATCAGCTCATCCGGGAACTGGAGAAAGAAAACACCCAGTTACGCAAACAGAAGAACGATCTCACAGACGAACTGGAGAAAACGAGAAAGGAACGCGATACATTCAAAGGCATGGTGTTTCGTCCGAAGCAGTATACAGCGCCTTCCCTCCGTCGCCGCGGCGGACAACCGGGGCATGCCGGTCATGGGCGATTTCTTCCCCATCGTATTAACCGATACTCCCGAGCTTTTCTGACGCAGTGTCCCGATTGCCACACCATCCTTCCCAGAGTCCAGGCTGCCGATACCCACACGGTTACGGATCTTCCCCATTGGAGAGACATGCAGCCCGTGACAACAGAATACACCATCGAGCGACAATGGTGCTCCTTGTGCAAAAAAGAGGTGCGGGCGGTTCCTGCCGGCACCATTCCCTCTGTCCGGCTCGGCATGAACCTCGTGACCATGGTGATGGTCTGGCGCTACCGATTCCGAGAGCCTTTCGGCAAGATTGCCGAGCGGCTCAAAACACAGTACGATCTTCATCTTTCCCAAGGTGCGCTTGTCCATATCCTCCAACGAACACGCAGATGGTTGGGACCACGCTACGAGGAATTTCTTGCCGAAGTCCGAGGGAGTCCCGTTAAACATGCCGATGAAACCGGGTGGCGCGTTTCCGGAGAAAACTGGTGGAGTTGGGTATTTGCTTCACAGAAAAGTACCGTCTACACCATGGAGGAAACCCGGGGAGGAGGTGTTCCAAAGATATTCCTCAGTGGAGCCACTGGACTGCTCGTCCGGGATGACTACGGAGGGTATACCAACCTTCCCATTGCACAGCAATCCTGCTGGGCGCATCTGCTGCGTCTGGCACGGGATCTGGCAGCGCGAGACGACGCGTCAGGAGAGGTGAAAACGATCTACGAAAAACTCAAAACACTTTTCGAACTGCTTTCGGACGATGTTGCTCGACCATTCGATCAAAAAGATCGACAACAATTGTTTGAATGGTATACGGTGGATCTTGAGCGCATCAGCACGCTGCCTACGGGTGCTACAGACGCAAAAAAAGTACAAGGGAGAATCGCCAAACAGAACACTCGACTCTTCACGGCACTTCTGCATCCGGAAGGCGTCCTTACCAACAACCAGGCAGAACGGGATATCCGGAAACTGGTCGTCACCCGAAAGATCTCCGGAGGGAGTCAATCAAAGGAGGGCGCAAAAACGCATGCCGTGAACATGAGCATTGTAGAGACCATACACAAAAGACAATTACCCCTTCTGGATACCCTACAGGACTATCTGTTTGCCGGGGCTGCTGGGAGAAACTGAATACTTACGTATTATCCCAACACCATCGGCAGCGGCAAGAGGTCGCGCTTGAATGGATCAAGAACAAAACCCAG
>JASEGR010000203.1 GCA_030017955.1 Candidatus Eisenbacteria bacterium | reverse complement strand
ATGCGCATAGCGATAAAATGAGGTTCTTATGACAGATATCCTTTTTAGCAGTTGGGGTGGAGCGGTTGTGGATAACCGGGGAAAAACAGAAGGAGAGAGGCAACCTGTCCCCAGTCTCAATCTTCCCCTTGAGTTTGACAGGGAGAAGAAGGTCAGAGCCTTCGTCGGTTGGGACGGGATTGCCATCCGGGACCCTGAAGTCAATTTGATCGACCTCATTCGGGCATACATGGAGGCGGTTCAGAAGGAATCGTGCGGCAAATGCACACCCTGCCGGGTGGGAACACGGATCATGTCATCCATCCTTAACCGGATTGCAGAGGGCCAGGGGAGAACAGAGGATCTGGACCGACTGAAGTATTTGGGCGAGATGATCGGGAAGAGCTCGAAATGCAATCTTGGACAAACCGGGCCCAAACCTGTGCTCCATGGACTCGACTATTTTAAGGCACAGTTCTCCGAAGTGATTCAGTCGAAGAAGAAGATTCCGCGCGAGGAGTATAAAGTGAAGGTGACTGCTCCGTGCGAAAACGCCTGCCCTTCACATCTCCCCATCACCCGTTATGTCGAATTGATCAAGGAAGGTCGGTTCACGGAATCGCTTGCCGCCATCCGGGAGGCAACCTGTCTTGCAGGCATCCTGGGAAGAGTCTGCGTCCGGCCCTGCGAGGATAACTGCAGGCGGCAGAATGTGGATGAATGCGTCTCCATCAAATGGCTCAAGCGATTTGTGGCTGATTATGAACTCGAAAAGAGAAGGGAACCGGAGGCAACCAGGATTCCTACCCGTTCCGAGAAGGTGGCCATTATCGGAGCCGGGCCTTCGGGCCTGACCTGTGCCTATTACCTGGCCCTGAAAGGTTACCCTGTCACCATCTTCGAGAGGCTGGGGGAACCGGGCGGAATGGCCGCCGTCGGAATTCCTGACTACAGGCTTCCGAGAGACATCGTAAGATATGAGACAAGCCTCGTGGAAAAGATGGGCGTGGCGATCCGGTATAACACACAGGTGGGGAAAGATATCACCCTCTCACAGATGTTCCAGCAAGGATACAAAGCCATCTACATCGCGGTGGGCGCCCAGACCAATACGCCCATGGGCGTGGAGGGAGAGGATAAAGGATATAAGGGATTCATCCCCGGAGTTTATTATCTCCTCGAGATCAACCTCGGAAGAGATCCCTATCCCGAAGGAAAGAGGGTCGTCGTCGTGGGCGGTGGAAATGTGGCGATCGACTGTGTCCGTTCTTCCTACCGGATCGGCAAACCGGATGTGAACCTGGTCTATCGACGGACGAAGAAGGAGATGCCTGCTGACCGGGTGGAGATCCACGATGCCGAAGAGGAGGGCGTGAAATTCCATTACCTCTGCAATCCGGTCCGGATCATTGAAAAGGATGGAAAAGTGACCGGCATGGAGTGCATCCGGATGGAATTAGGCGAGCCGGATGAGAGCGGAAGGCGCAGACCCGTTCCCATCAAGGGTTCGGAATTCTTCATCGAGGCTGATATTGCGATTCCCGCTATCGGACAGGCAATCGACCTCTCCTTCCTCGACGAAAAGGACGGAGTGAAGACGACCAAACGTTCCACCATCGCCGTTCAGGAGGGAACGTTTCAGACGAACCGCGAAGGGATTTTTTCGGGAGGCGATTGCGTGATCGGGCCGGATGTGCTTGTCCGTGCGGCAAGCCATGGAAAGAGGGCGGCCGATAAGATCGACGCCTACCTGCAAGGGAAAGAATTAAAGGAGTCAGAGGAGGAGCGGCTGGAGACTCTGGTTGAGAAGATCAAAGTCTACAACAAGGATGAAAAGATCGGAAACCCGGGCGGGCAGAAGAGGGCGATGCTGGAACT
>JASEGR010000202.1 GCA_030017955.1 Candidatus Eisenbacteria bacterium | reverse complement strand
GCGATACACCACCTTCCCGTTACGCACCCCTTCTTTTAGCAACTGCCCGATTAACTCCCTGAACGGCTCGACCTTGCTCCACCGCCGCCTTCGAGCCTTCCCCGACGGCGCCCCGCCGCGCTTCACCGCACGGCGAATCGTCCTCGGATGCACTCCCAGTGACGCCGCTATATCCTTCTGATAGACTCCACGCTCAATCTGTGCTCTGATTTCCATCCAGTCCCCTTTCCTGAGCATCGGTTACCTCCAGGCCTGTTGCCAACTTACCTGGAATCTAACCGACAGCTGGGTCAGGGGACATTCTTTCCGTTAATCAGAGGACATTTAACACCGGCACTGACAACTAGCCTCGCTGGCATCGTCTTCCATTGCTTGGAAATGCGGAGAAGGCCTGATTTTGATCTTCCGAAATATACTGACCAAATCCGCGGTGCTTGGGTTGTAGGTAGAACCGTCAACTTGTAGTTAGGTAACAGAAGAACACTGGACTCCGGAGGTGCGAATGGCACGGACTTCTGCGAATCGAATCAAAGATCAACAGCTCGCGTGGGCACAACGCTCAGGGATTGCCCTGGATTCTGATGACTACTGCGTTGAGCGTGAGAAGAATCTGTTTGAGTCCTTGTGTCCCTGTAGTATCCGCGAGATTGTCGACAGCGATGGGGCTGAATTGGGGAAGGGTGGTCAGCGCGGTAAGATGCAAGCCGTCTATTCCTCGTCGGCTCTGCTGTGCAACATCTTCGATTACTGGCGCGGCCGAGACCTATCGCTCATTGCTGAAGCACTTGGTATCTCGGGTCGGTGCTGCGGGCTCGCTTTCGAACAGAAGTTCCCGACTGGCCTCGGACGGATACCGCCGAACATTGATGTTGTCCTTTGTGGCCGGGACGGGGCGATCTTCGCCGTTGAGGGGAAGTTCATGGAGCCCTATCGCCGATCGAAGGCGAAGAACTATCTGAAGCCGAAGTACTTCGCGGACGCCACGCGGTTCTGGGCCAATCGGGGATTGCCCGGGTGCCAGAGAGTCGCCGAGGACCTGCGTGACGGCAAAGTGGTGTTTGAGTTCCTTGATGCAGCGCAGCTCCTCAAGCACATGCTGGGACTCAGTGCAAATTGCCAGACATGGCGGCTCTGCTATCTGTGGTTCAGGCCGGATGGCGCTGAGGCTCACAGTCATGCGCAGGAGATCGCGCACTTTTCCGGGCTCCTGGGGGCCGACGCGGCGCACTTCGTCTCCTATTCATATCAAGAGTTTTTCAGTAGTCTTGCCAAAAGGCTCGGCGAGGAGCATAGGACCTACGTGGAGTACTTGAGAGATCGGTACTTCGGTGAGACTGTTACCTAACCCGTATGAGCCGTCCTCTTTTCTGTGATTGGTGAGATCCCGAGCATGGTCTCGGAACTATCCCGTTGTAGAGGCCTCAATGAGTATCATGCGCGTGGAGCGAACTCGACCAGAGGGCCCTACCGCTCGCGTGGTCGTTCTGAGGAAATGTGGCGCAGATGACTGACACGCGCAGGCATCCGATATTTGAAGAAATTGGCGCCAGACTTTACTCACTGGCTGACAAAGACCCGCATTTGGCCATCGCTGAGGGAAGGAACTCAAAGACGTGGTCACAGCTGGGTGATCTTAATAGCAGGATCCTGAAATCGGCATTTCTGATTGACGTCGGATCTAGAGCTCATGATGAACACACCATAAGTGAGGGTTGCGACTTGCTCCGTGAACTTACTGCAAGACTCCCCGATCGCCACGATCTGCTCTACAACCTGGGAAATGGACTGATTGCTCAGGCAGACGAAAATGCTGAAGACTCGCCAGAATGGTATCTAGCCTGCTTTATGCATAAACTTACATGAACATGGTATCGAGTGCCACAAG
>JASEGR010000201.1 GCA_030017955.1 Candidatus Eisenbacteria bacterium | reverse complement strand
CAGGGCCGTTGATGGCGGCAATGATGGGTTTGGGGTACTGGATGAACGCCCTGGGGAAATCGAGCGATCCAAATTTAAATTTTCTTTTTTGATCCCCATCCTCTTTTTGCGCCTCTATAAATCGATTCAGATCGGCGCCTGCACAGAAACCCCGGCCCCGTCCGGTGAGAATCAGAACCCGAATGTCATCATCGTCTTCTGTTTCTTTAAGCGCATGGATCAGCTCATTCTTCATCGTCTCACTCAGGGCATTGAGCGCCTTGGGCCTGTTCAGATAAATCAAGGCAATCTCTTCCTCCCGGATCAGTTCAATCTCTTCGTATCGCATCCTTGTCTCCCTTTACCCCGTTAGAAGTAATACCCCGCCTGCGTGGCCTGAGCCACTCCCGCCGTGCTCGCGCACCGTCGCGGCAGGTCGGGAGTGGCTCAGGCCCGCTGGAATTTCTAACGGGGTTTATGGATTCGGCTTTCTGTCCTGAATCCCTGCCAACTTCTTCACCATCTTCTTTCTGGCCTCGATGTCATACTGCGTTGTAATTGCAATGGCCTCCATGACGGGAGACCCGCCCCCGTGATACGATCCCATCAGATGAATTCCTCCGCTGGCAGAGCAGAGGATATCGCCGATGTAGCGCCATAACTGGGCGGCATCTTCCGGGTGAATAGCAGGGTTGCGGGTGATGTATTTGTAGAGAAGGTCCCTGGTCTCAGGGTTTACAAAATCTTCCTCATAGGGGAAGGTGGCCGGAATACCGCCGGCGATGTCGCAAAGAATCTCTGCCTCACGATAGACCGCTTCGCCGGTCAAGCATCGCCCCACGTTGGCATAGATGGAATGAGGGATGTAACTTCCCGGGCCGAACGGGATAAATCCCACGCCGGGGACATAGAGCTCTGGTTTTCCCAATTCCGAAGCCGTAAATCCGGCCGCATAACCCAGCTCGGATACCCGTATGATCTCAGCCAATTTATCCCGAACGTGCGGCGCTTTTGTGATGCCATTATATTCTGCGGCCAATGCCACTGCCCCGAGCATTAGATCCCCCAGAGCCGGTTTACAGCCGGAGTAGCTATGGCGATGGAAGAGGGCAAACAGTAAGGCGCATGCTCCGCCATAAATTGTTTCTCCGCAGAGGAAGACTCGCTCCCACGGAATGAAGCAATTGTCAAAGATGACATAAGAGTCGGTATAGCCCGGAGTAAAACCCCTTTTGAAGTGTTGCCGATCCCGGAGGTTATGCACGGAGACCACCTGCTTCAGCCCTTCCCAGTCTGCGGGGACAGCAAAGGCCAGAGCCCAATCCTTCTCCTCCGGAAGAAGCGCGCGTGTGGGAACGACCAGAATCTCGTCAGCCACAGAAGCCTCCGAGATATGCAACTTGGAGCCCCGGACCACGATCCCATCGCTCTTCCTCTCCACCATACGGACATAAAGATCCGGGTCTTTCTGCTCGCTGGGCCGCTTCATCCGGTCGCCTTTGACGTCCGTCTGGGCGCAACAGCCGACCAGGTCTTCTTTCTGGAATCTCTCCAGCCATTTGACAAAGTTCTGATGGTATTGGGTGGCTCCTTTGTTCTGCTTGTCGGCCTCATAAGAAACGTTATAGATGGCGTTGGTCGCATCGATTCCCATGCACCGCTGAATGCAACCTCCGGCCACCTGACAGAGGAGCCGGGTCATATCCTGCTTCCTGTGCAGATCCTCCTTGCCCTGATGGATATGGCAGAATCGATTGATCTTCTCCCCGGTCAGATGAGACTTGGCCGTACACAGACCTTCATGTTTCGGATCGGCGGCATAATCGAGAGTCAACCCCATTGTGTTTATCGTCGGCATCTGGACCTCGTCATCCCGAGCGATCTTTTCGCCGTTCAAATAAATGTTG
>JASEGR010000200.1 GCA_030017955.1 Candidatus Eisenbacteria bacterium | reverse complement strand
TGGTATGGAAGATGCCGCTTGAGCAGATGCAGATGCTTATCGATCTGTTTGGCAAGTCCCAGCCGCTTCGCCATCAAATGGATCACACCAATTCCTCCGCAGGCAATCCCCTTATGGCGATCATCCATCTCATATCCAATGTTGATCCCCCTGAACATCGGCCTCTGTTGGTTTTCCCAGTTTCTGCGCTCCAAACGTTTCTCAATTTTTCTCTTGCGCTTCCCCAGTATTTTGTGGTTTAATTTCTTCACTCGAAATGCTCCTTTCCGATGGGCTTTTGTTTTTTGTCAAAACTATAATAGCCTTATCTGGAGGGCATTTCGAGTACTTTCTCACTTTCTTCCAAAATAATTACACTTGTTTAGGGACTAGTGTGGTGTCTCTAACACTTCTTTACATACTCCGTTCGCCCTGAGCTTGTCGAAGGGTGTACAATATCGAGGGGTTACGTTCATGGTTCGACATGCTCACCACGAACGGATTGTAAAAGGATAAAGATCCGACCCCAAATCCTGGCAGGGCTTCATCTCCCGGACGCTTCTGAAATCGACAGAGGGGACGGACCGTTATGCCGCCGTCGTTGAGCATGAGTCGAAGGAGACCTTCATGGCCATGCATCTGAGTGATGACCGCCAGACCCTCTTCAAGAAGGTGGAAACGCTGATCGACGGAATGCCGGAACTCCATTTCTACGAAGTGGTGGCGACTCGGCGTAAATAGTTCCTGAGTTACGATGACGCCATACCAGCAACGAAAGGAGGACAAACGGATGAAACGACCCATCAAGAACAATGTTTCCTGGATCGGGAAGATCGACTGGGAGCTCCGGAAATTCCACGGCGACGAGTATTCGACCCACAGGGGCTCAACCTACAATTCCTATCTGATCCAGGAGGAAAAGGTCGCTGTGATCGATACGGTCTGGGCGCCCTTCGCCAAGGAGTATGTCGAAAACCTGGAAAAGCAGATCGATCTGAAAAAGATCAACTACGTGATCGCCAACCATGCGGAGATCGATCATAGCGGCGCCCTTCCCGAGCTCATGAACCGCATCCCCGATGTTCCCGTCTACTGCACGGCAAACGGCGTCAAGTCGCTCAAGGGTCATTACCACAAGGATTGGAATTTCCGTCCGGTCAAAACCGGGGACAAGCTCAGCCTGGGGGCGAAGGAGCTGATCTTCATCGAGGCGCCGATGCTCCACTGGCCCGACAGCATGTTCTGCTACCTGACCGGGGACAACATCCTCTTCAGCAACGACGCCTTCGGCCAGCACTATGCGTCGGAATACATGTTCAACGACCTGGTCGACCAGTCAGAATTGATGGCCGAATGCATCAAATACTACGCCAATATCCTGACCCCCTTCAGCAAGCTGGTCACGAAGAAGATCCAGGAGGTTCTCGCCTTCAACCTGCCCGTGGAGATAATCTGCACAAGCCACGGGGTCATCTGGCGGGACAACCCCGTCCGGATCGTCCAGCAGTACCTGAAATGGGCGGATAACTACCGGGAAGACCAGATCACGCTCGTCTACGACACGATGTGGAACGGCACGCGCGTCATGGCGGAGAACATCGCCCGAGGGATCAAACAGGCCGATCCCCAAGTCAACCTGAAGCTCTACAACCTGGCCAAATCGGACCGGAACGACGTAATGACCGAGATATTCCGCTCCCGGGCCATCCTGGTCGGATCCCCGACGATCAACCGCGGCGTCCTGACCTCGATCGCAGCGCTTCTGGAAGAGATGAAGGGCCTGAAGTTCAGAAACAAGAAAGCGGCCGCCTTCGGCTGTTACGGCTGGAGCGGCGAATCCGTCAAGATGATCCAGGGGCAGCTTGAAGCGGCGGGATTCCAGGTGATAGACGGCGGTCTCCGGTGCCTCTG
>JASEGR010000199.1 GCA_030017955.1 Candidatus Eisenbacteria bacterium | reverse complement strand
TCTTTTTAATCCCGATGGGAAGTTGATCGCCAGATATCGGAAGATCCATCTCTTCGGATATGGATCCCAGGAGAGCCAGATTCTTTCACGCGGCAGTGAAGTGGTGGTGGTTGAAACCCCCCTGGGTAAAATTGGAATGTGCACCTGCTACGACCTACGGTTTCCGGAACTCTTCAGGATCATGCTGGATAAAGGCGCTGAATTATTTTTGGTAGCCTCGGGATGGCCCTATCCACGGTTGGAACACTGGTTGATGTTTAACCGCATCAGGGCCATTGAGAACAGCGCCTTCTTGATCTCAAGCAACTGCGCGGGAAAGAACCGGGGAATCCAGTTCTGCGGTCACAGCATGATCGTCAACCCCTGGGGAACCGTTCTTGCAAGCGGCGGGGATGAGGAATGCATCCTTCAGGCAGAGATCAATATTGAGAAGGTTGCGTCCGTCAGGAAGGAATTTCCAGCCGTCAGGGATCGAATCTATTAGGCAGAAGCTTTCTAATAAAATTCAAACATATTTCCCCTTGAGTTGCCCTATGGCTTCCTAATCTGTTGCTTAGCAGATAAGGGCTCAGGAAAATTGGGATGAGAATTTCATAGATGAACCGAGAACGGAATTTCGACCTTCTCATCATCGGCGGCGGCGTGATGGGGTCGAGCATCGCCTTTCATCTTGCCAATGACGGGTTTAAGGGAAGGATTGCTGTTTTTGAGAAAGATCCTTCCTACGAGCGCGCTTCAACCCTCCTCAGTGTGGGCGGCATCCGGCGGCAGTTCAGCACAGAGGTAAATGTACGGCTCTCCCAACACAGTCTCGCCTTTTATCGGGAGTTCGGTGAACGGATGGAGGTGGGTGGAGATCGGCCTGAGATCGATTTTAAACCCCGGGGATATCTCTTCCTCGGAAGCGAGAAGAACTGGCCTATTCTTGTGAAACATCAGGCTTTCCAGAAATCGCTGGGTGTGGAGACCCGGCTCCTCAATATCGATGAAACACTTCAACTCATTCCCGATCTTAACACCGATGACCTTGTCGGCTCCTCTTTTTCTGCCGGTGATGGGTATATGGATCCACATGGCGTGCTTCAGGGATTTGTAAGAAAGGCAAGAGACCTCGGTGTGACATATCTCCATCAGGAGGTGGTTGAGATTCTGCGGAAAGGGGATCGCCTTGAAGGAGTGAAGACAAAAGATGGAACGGCCTTCTTTTCCAATTCGATTGTCAATGCGGCTGGTCCCTATGCGGGTGAAGTGGGAAAGATGGCAGGGATAGAAATCCCGGTTGTTCCTGTTCGGAGGATGGTCTATCTGTTAAAGCCGCCGCGGCTCTTCGACTACGACCTTCCTCTCACCATCGATACCTCCAGTGTCTATTTCCTTCACGAAACCGGCAAACAGATCCTTACGGGAAAATCCCGAAAGGAAGAGCCGTCTGGATTCAATTATGTGTGGGACCGAAATTATTTCCAGGAAGCGATCTGGCCCTCTCTTGCTCACCGTATCCCCCTGTTCGACAAGCTGAAAGTGGTCAGCGGGTGGGCAGGACTCTATGAGGTCAACCAGTGGGACTCCAACGGAATCATCGGAGAGCATCCGGAGGTGCGGGGTTTCTACGTGGCGGTCGGATTCAGTGGTCACGGGTTTCAGCAGGCGCCCGCTGTGGGCAAAGCGCTTTCGGAATGGATTCGCCTCAGGCGTTACGAGACCGTGGATGTCAGTCCGCTGGGCTATGAGCGGATCCTTGAAGGAAGAAAGGTGCTGGAGGAGGAAGTGATTTAAACGATGGACGAAGGACGAAGGACGATAGACGATGAACAATGAGGGCGGGCTCGAACCATGAAAATACTCCGGGTGTTTGGGGTTACGGCTACGAAGCCCCTGCCTACCGACAGGCAGGCG
>JASEGR010000198.1 GCA_030017955.1 Candidatus Eisenbacteria bacterium | reverse complement strand
GGCAAGGCTTACAGAACAGGTTATTGCAAATGAACTGTTTTACCGGTTCGACCGCCCGGACTGGTTCAACTCAAGGGTCTTCTTCTGGAAAAATGGCGGAGAGATAGATTTCATCGTCAAGAGGGAAAAGGAGTTGCTCCCTGTGGAAGTGAAATACCAGAAGAATGCGGGGTTCCAGGATCTCAGAACAATAAAGAGGCTTGGCTTTAAACGGGGGATACTGATTTCTATGGACAGGCTTGAGATGGAGGATGGCTTTGCAATCATTCCGGTTGAGATCTTTCTGCTTGCGACACGTTGACCATAACATAGGGCAACCTGTTCTTGAATGTCTGACGCATCCCTTATGAGGTTTTCACTGGAATCCTGCTATTGTAATATCAGTCCTTGACAAAAGGACACATTCTGAATATCCTATAAATCATTATGGCACTGCATCCTGTTCTGAATGAGAAGCTGAATACCGCTGTTTTGCCTATACCGCAACTGCGGGCAACGCGTAGGGACGCCGTGCTGCCGGCTGTTCCCGGCAAAGTCCATGCGGTAATTGGTATGCGGCGGGCCGGAAAGACAACCTTCCTGCGCCAGTTGCAGGCAGAGTGGCGCAACTCAATACCGCCAGAGCGGGTTGTTTATCTGAGCTTCGATGATGACCGACTGGCTGACCTGCCAATGGAACAGCTCGGCCTGCTTCTGGAAGAATATTACCGGCGATATCCTGAACTCCGTGGCAGGGAGACGGTCCGATGGCTGCTTGATGAAGTCCAGCTTGTCAATGGCTGGGAGCGGTTCGTCCGCAGGGTTCTGGACACAGAGCGAGTGGAGATCGTAGTGTCCGGATCATCTGCTAAGATGCTGAGCCGGGAAGTTCATACCTCGCTGCGCGGACGCGGTATGGAGACGGTGATCCGGCCGTTCAGCTTCAGGGAGTTTATGAGGCACCGTGGTACGGAGCCGACGAGACACGTCTATGAATTCACGGCAGTTGACCGGTCGCTGATCGAGAAAGAATTTCGGGAATATCTTGCTGTAGGCGGATTCCCGGAGGCGCAGGGATTGTCTGGTGAACTGCGGGTTGATCTTCTGCAGGGTTACGTGGATACCGTGCTGTTTCGGGACATCGTGGAGCGTTACGGTATTACGCAGATTGCTGCGCTTCGATGGCTGACAAGGCAGTGTCTGAGAAATCCGGCCGGAAGTTTGAGTGTGCACCGCCTCTATCTGGATCTGAAGGCGCAGGGTCTTGGCGTTGCCAAGGACTCACTTCATGCCATGATGGGACATCTGCAGGATGCTTTCCTCATAAGCACCGTGACGCTGGCTACTGATTCTGAGCGGCGTCGCAACTCCAACCCCCGGAAGGTCTATCCGGTGGACACGGGGCTCATCAGCGCATTCGATCGCTCAGGCCGCACAAATGCCGGCCACGCAATAGAAACTGTCGTTCTGCACGAACTTCAACGACGCAAGGCAGAGATAGGCTACGTGCGCACAACGAAAGGGTACGAGGTAGATTTTCACGCCGGATTTCCTGACGGCAAAGAGGAGTTGATACAGGTTTGCGCTGATACAGGATCAGGCGAGACACTTGAGCGAGAGATGCGGGCGATGAAGGATGCCGCCGCCGATTTTCCACGCGCACAGCAGCGATTTCTGGTGCTTACCTTCGATCAACTCTCTGCAATGACTGTGAAGGGAATTGTGAGCCAGCCGGTTTATGAGTGGCTGTTGAGCGAAAGCTTCTGAAAGTTGCCGTTAGGGGCTTAATATGGTTACCCATCTACCGGCCAGTTCTTTGGAGAGGGCCTGGATATTTATGCCATAAATTGCCTTATCCTGGCCTTCCCGTTTTCATTCGAAGGGAAGTTGATCCAGTATATTGGTAGGTTAAGAGGACACAACAACCATAAGGTTATTATTGA
>JASEGR010000197.1 GCA_030017955.1 Candidatus Eisenbacteria bacterium | reverse complement strand
TGCTGATCGTTAACGCGGCACATGCAATCCACAGGGTCTTGTGAACTTTGTGTCTTGGCGCTGAAAAAGACGCCAAGGGAAGCCGCGAGACCCACAGCGTGGAGTAGTTGTTCCATGGCCCTGTCGAGTTTTACCAAACATGTTTTCGCGACACTGGAACCGAAACGGCTTCGGCGTCTTCAGTATCTTCGGTGGTTCAGTCCGGCCCCCTCGGGGTTGGCGGGAACTGCGCTGTTGACTATATCAGATTAATCCGGCGTTGTCAAAGCAATAGCTGGTAGTGTCAAGAAAATTGTGTAAATCTTTATTTTCGCGTTTCCTTTCCCAAAACACGCGCGGCGCTTCGGCTGGGACAACAGACCGGCCTACGCCGGGACCTTTCTTTCCTCCTCGTTCGCCACGACGCATCGGGGCTTCGCGGTTTCCGCAGTCGGCTTCATCGTCGAAAAGCCGCACAGCCGCCGCTCCTCCCACCGTTCGTCCAGTTCCTTCGACAGCGCATACACGCACCGCAGACAACATTCCTCGTTCGGAAAACTGTCCATTGCCCGCGTCCGGCGTCGAAACTCCTTGAACGCCCGCTCGATCCGGTTCGTCGTACGCAACCCCGCCCATTGGCTCTTCGGGAACTGATAGAACGAGAGCAACGCCTCGAGGTCCTTTTCCACGCAACCCACCGCCCCAGGCGCGATCTTCTCCCATTTCGCCTTCCACCGCAACCAGTTCACGCGCGCCTTCGCCTCGCTCGCCGCATGGAATACCCGCTTCAACCCATCCAGACACTTCTTCTGTATCGACCGGGGCAGCTTTGCCGCCACGTTTCTCAGCTTGTGCACCACGCAGCGCTGCGTCTTTGCCCGGGGATACGCCTCCTCGAAAGCAGTCTCCAGCCCCGCCAGTCCGTCCATCACTCCGAGACGCAACTCTTTTCCGCACAGCCCTCGCGCCTTCAGCCCTTTCAGAAACTCGCGCCACGACGCCGCGCTTTCCCGACTCCCAAGCTGCACCCCCAACACCTTCCTGTGTCCGGCCACCGTCACGCCTATCGCCATCAGCAGCGACTCCTTCGACACAGTGAACCGCCTTACAGGCAAGTTCAGACCGTCAAGGAAGATATAGCGGACATCGTCCGCCAGCGGCGACTCGAGCCACTTCTTCATCTCCTCGGTCAACTGTTTGTTTATGTTCGACACCGTTCCGGCGCTGTATCCCTTGCCGATGAGCATTTTCATCACCTTCTTCACCCGACGCGTCGAGATCCCGCCGACAAAGAGCGCGATTACCGCGCGGTCGATCTTCTTCTGTCTTCTCCGGTATCTGTCCAACACCTCCGGCTCGAATTCCCCGTCCCGGTCACGCGCCACCTCGATCTCCTTCAACTCACCGAATTCAGTATCGAGGCTGCGACGGTAGCTGCCGTTCCGGTAGTTCCCCTTGTCCTCTTCGCTCCGCTCGTACGGCCCGCGTCCGAGGAAGACCGTCAACTCGTTGCGGATCACTGTCTTGAAGGCCTCCCTCAGGAAGTTCCGCAAATACTGGCCCAGTCCAGACAGAAACACCTCCTGGTTCAGCTCCTTCCTGGGCATTCCGTCCGCCTCCAGCAAATCCTTGACATCCGCGTCGCTTTCAAGTACTCTACTACTACTCATGGCGTACTCCTTTCTCCCGCCAGTTCAGGCGGAAACTACAATAACTTCTTTATTTGGGAAAGGATACGCCTTTTCGGGATTTTACACAAGATATTTTACGCTACCGCGCTAACTGTTGATGCCCGTGGGTTGGATCGCTGGACGGATCGACGTCTATCGTGATCAGAGACGGTTTCTTGCGACGACGCGACTCCTTTTGCCGCGAGATAACGGCGTCCGCAAAAGCATGGACGGCTCGCAAGAGGTCTTGGCGTGTGGGGGCGTTTTCGAACCGCG
>JASEGR010000196.1 GCA_030017955.1 Candidatus Eisenbacteria bacterium | reverse complement strand
GACGGGGACAACGGCCTTCGCCGTGTTCTTTCTTTACCCCGCGTATGTGTTGACCATCCTGAAAGTGGACATCGGCGACCTTCAACGTGTCCCTGTTTTTGGAACCGACCCGCTCGGTTCTAACGAGAAGAGCGTCAATGTCACTGTCACTCCTTCCCCTATTCCGGGAGGTGGATCTGTAACGCTCGCTCTCTCCACCTTGACCGGAACGGGAGCAGCAACCTTTGACGACGGTTCGACGACGAAGACGATAACACAGACCACCACAGTGAAGGTCCGGGGCACCACCAACAGCAGCACGAAGGACAATCTAAAGCTCGCAGCGCAACTCGCCGGAACTGGGTGTGCCAATGATGTTTTCACAGTAAGTACCTGGCCATACGAATTTCGGAACTAAAAAGCCAGAATGACCATTTTGGACTCGCAGTTACGATGTCGTGGAAAAGCGAAAGCGGGAACCTCGCCCATCTTGGCAATGTCGAATTGCGGGAGTACGTGACTTATCCACATCCAGGCGCAAATCCGCCGTTCACGGTTCATGGGGCCGACCCGACAATTACACCCAGTCCACCCATGCCTGGCACTTGCGGGGGTGCAGGCTATGATGACAGTCACGATTACCAACCCGCGTGGGTTGATTATTCCACCAGCGCCACCGATTACATGGAATCCAGTCAGGACTACCAGTTCCGGGACAAGGTTCTCAACACAAGTTGGAGCGACAGGGTGTTGGCTACATTTACCGTCAAGAGAGAAGTCATCAATAATCCTGGCGCAACATACAAGTTCAAGACCTCGAAGACCGGAACCGGCGGTTTCTCTGAGTCTTGCACAGAGACACCATGAGCGAAAAAGGAGCGGACCATGTCCCAGATAAGTTTCTGCGTTGTAGCGGCAGTCATGCTAGCGGTGACGGGAGTGTATGAAGTGAAAGGCGAATCATCTCCGCAAACAGGCCTACTGCTTAAGGTTCACAGTTCGAATCTGCGTGGGACGACAACAAATGAGTTTGCTGTAAACGAGCCAGTGTGGCTTTCCGTCGGACTGGTCAACACGAGTGCCGCAGCCATCACCGTCTGGGTTGACGGGGACGAAAGCAGAGGAGTCACCTGCCGACCGGTCCACGGCCATGATGCAAAGGCCAGAGTCCTTCGCAAGGATGTTCCTTTAGAGCGGAATTTCAAGCAAGTGGTTGTAGCTCCAGGAGAAGAGATCCCAGCGGAAGTGCTGATGAACGATTTCCTGCAGGTTCATGACCAGGGTGCGTTTTCCATCGATTGTGAGATGGGAGTAAAGGACGGGACAGGGACGCCCTTCCTCGTCAAGACAATCGTGCCCTTGCAGTTCATCAACGGGCTTGCCACACAAGAGATCAGCACGCTAGTTGATCAGTTGCAGCAGCAGTTCAACTCAGGCGACGAGACGATGCGTGTTCGTGTGGTCAAGAGTTGTAGTTCTCTTCCCCCATCTGCAGTAATGGGGGTTCTGGCGAAGGCAATTTCCGACAACAGCGAACGAGTCGAACTTGCCGCACTGAAGGTTCTTTGTGCAATGACGGTGCCCAGGGAAGAAGTAATGCCGTTGCTTCAGAAAGCGGCACAGAGCGAAAAAGAATCTGTACGTCGTCGGGCAGCAATGGACATGGAAAAACACGAGATGCGATGAGTACTCCGGTCCTGGGTGACATCATTCACCTGGTCGCATTCACTCATCCTACGCTCCGCGCCCGTACACGAAAAATGCGGGGCATTTTTCGCGCCGGGCGCTTCGCTCTAGCCTACGTGCCGCAGTCGCGGCATTCCGGCTCTACCCTCCGGCCCTTGCACGGCGTCTGCTTACGCACACGCCGCGCCAGGGGCCTACGGGAGCGGTGTCGCTGACGCGACCTCGTTTACTTGTCGCTTACGCCGGTGGTCGAGTAGGCAGAGGGGCTTGCGCCCCTCCGCCTCTC
>JASEGR010000195.1 GCA_030017955.1 Candidatus Eisenbacteria bacterium | reverse complement strand
AGCATACAGCAGGCACGTCTATATGTCAAGATATTAATGACGCACTACACTAGCACGCTGAAGGTCTTGAAGGGAGGTGGTGTAGGAGACAGAGAAAACCAAACGAGCCCCTCAGGGGTAGTGGATTGGGAAACGAAGCTGGTTCTCATTGTTTTTCTGAAACTGGTCCCACCTGGAATGCAAGGAGGTTTCTCCCCATGAAGAGAAAATCCTGGTTCCTCACGCTATTGATGTCGGTTGTCCTCATTTCCTTCTTTACCGCAGGCAGTTACAAACAAGATGAGCTTTACGTACGGATTACCAAATACACTTCTGCCACTAGCGCCCAGTTCGTACCGGGGGAGATTATTGTGAAGTTCAAAGAGGGATTGAGTCTGGCAACACCCTTGAACGTTCACAAGAAGTTCGGCACTGCAGTGTTGGAGAACTACAAACATTTCCAGAGAGTCTCCGTCCCCCCAGGTGAAACAGTCTCTTCGATGGCCGCGCGTTACGCAGCTCTTCCTGAGGTCGAGTACGCCGAGCCGAATTACATTGCCTACGCCACATTCACGCCAAACGATCCTTACTACTCCTATCAATGGCATTTCCCGAACGTGAGCGCTCCGGCCGGATGGGACATCTGGAACACGGTTTCAAACAAGAGTTCGGTGAAGGTCGCGATAATCGACACGGGCGTGGCGTATGAAAACTACACGGGAGGCGGAAAGACCTACTATCTTGCGCCGGACCTTGCAGGGACAAGTTTCGATGCAGCAAATGCGTACGACTTCGTGAACAATGATGCCCACGCAAACGACGATGAAGGTCACGGTACACATGTTTCAGGAACTATCGCGCAGACTACTAACGAAGGATACGGCACAGCAGGACTCGGCTTCGGGCTCACTGTGCTCCCAATCAAGGTTCTTAATGCAAGTGGCAGCGGGACCTACGCGAATATTACCAAGGGAGTTGACTGGGCCGTAACAAAGGGAGCAAATGTAATAAACTTGAGTCTTACTGGCCCTGCCGATGATGCAACTCTCCATGCTGCAGTCCAGAGAGCAGCCAATGCCGGGATCGTCCTCTGCTGTGCCACCGGAAATGATTCCAGAGGCACAATAGGCTATCCGGCAAGATATGCAGAGGCATTTGCTGTTGGCGCCACTACTTCCGGGAATGCCAGAGCCAAATACTCTAACTATGGTAACGAGATGGATGTCTGCGCACCAGGTGGTGACAACCGGGACAGAAACAAGGACGGATACATGGATGGTGTCCTCCAGCAGACATTCGACAAGACTGCGGGTTACAATTCGTTCGGCTGGTACTTCTACACGGGAACGTCAATGGCGACGCCGCACGTTGCCGCCCTTTGTGGAATGCTGAAGGCGAAAAATCCGTCCTGGACAAGACTTAATATCGAGAATTCGGTAGCTGGGACGGCAACGGACCTCGGCACGGCTGGCTGGGACAAGTACTACGGCTATGGAAAAATAAATGTCCAGGCAGCCCTCGCTCTCACTGCACCTCTGAGCGGTTACTATCCTGGAAGTCACGGTTCGGCTCCAATTGCCTCCAAGCAGGCTGAGCCGGTGAAAGTTGCCTTTGGTGTCGGCCCGAATCCATTTGTCGGAAACACGTCCGTGTTGTTCTCGTCCGCAGTTCCGGGAAGAGTCGCGCTTCGCGTTTACAATGTGAAGGGCGAGCTTGTGACGACTTTGGTTGATGAGACGAAATCTCCCGGGGACTACTACCTGAGCTGGAATGGGCTTGATTCAAGAGGCAGAAGAATGCCTGCCGGCACTTACTACATGAAACTCGACACTCCCGAAAGAAGTGCCACAAAGACTGTGACGCTCTTGAGGTAGTGGTTGGTCCCCTCACCTCAATCCTCTCCCCGATGGGGAGAGGAAGACTAGCCTGAATTATGCACGCGTTTACTGAAAAAAGAGTGCCATCGTCCTCGGG
>JASEGR010000194.1 GCA_030017955.1 Candidatus Eisenbacteria bacterium | reverse complement strand
GGGGTGAACTATTATGTTTTTTCGAATCGCATCACGCAACTGATCTAGTAATTCCATAGAGTAACCCACTTTCAGTAATTTATTCTTTAATAGTATTATTTTGTTGACATAGTACATGTACTTCTATATATCTACAACATGAATTTTATAAATAGCCGTAAAATAATACCCCTAATTTAGGCGGTATAATCCTTGTTAGGGTTCAAATAACTCATCCGAAAGGGGCCCGCGCACGAGATGATACTTTCCCGGTTGCTAGAGGCGATCCTGAGCGGGAAGCGCTCGACTTCCGAGAGACGTTACTGGCTCTTTTACGCGGGACTGGAAAACTATCTCTTTGAAGGTGGGGTTCGCGAACTCCCACGCGAAGTGTTCTGGAGCTGCGAGCCAGAAACAAGAAAAGGCGATCTCATTCTTGTCTATCGAAAGTCAAAGAAGCAACTTACAGTGCCGCTCCTGATGAAGCATTTCGGAATGTCTCAGGAGACCGCAAGTAGGGTAAGTAATGAAGATGTTGGGAAAGATTTTCCAGTCATCTGGGAGGCAACATCCAACAGTCGGCGGAAATTCTTTTGGTCTTGGCCGTACGGGTGTGATGTTAGAGAGTTCCGAAAAATATCGCCGCCTCTACAGCTAGTGTGGTGTCCCGTAAATAACTAGACATATTGGGAGAAAGGTGCTATGATTCCTGGCATGGCGAGAACCAGTCCATCAGTGGAATTGTCGGCTGCGGATCAAACGCGGCTGCAGCAGTGGCAGTCGGCCCACGGCACGCCGCAGCAGGTCGCGTTGCGGTGTCGGTTGGTCTTGGCCGCTGCGGCGGGACAACAAGACTTGGCCATCGCTTCTGCCTGTGGAGTCAACCGCCATACCGCCGCACTGTGGCGGGGGCGAGTCCTGGAAGCCGGGATCGACGCGGTCTGGGAGACACAAGCCGGTCGGGGTCGTAAACCGCAGTACGACCTGTCCCAGCGCGATGCGCTGATTGCTGCCACCTTGCAGACCAAGCCCAAGGGCATGACCCACTGGAGTTGCCGACTGATGGCCAAGGCCAAAGGCGTGAGCAAGAACACGGTCAACCGGCTCTGGCAATTGCATAACCTCAAGCCTCACCTCAGCCGAACCTTCAAGCTGTCGCGGGATTCGAAGTTTGTGGAGAAGCTGACCGACGTGGTGGGTTTGTATCTGAATCCGCCGCAGAAGGCACTGGTACTGTGTGTCGATGAGAAGAGCCAGATTCAGGCGCTGGATCGGACACAGCCCGGACTGCCGTTGAAGAAGGGTCGGTGTGGCACGATGACCCACGACTACAAGCGCCACGGCACGACCACGCTATTTGCCGCTTTAAGTTTGTTGGACGGCAAGGTGATCGGGCAGTGCCAAGCCCGACACCGCCATCAGGAGTTTCTGAAATTCCTGCGGCGGTTGGACCGGGAGTTTCCTGGGGAGCAGCAACTGCATTTGGTGTTGGACAATTACGGCACGCACAAGACACCGCAGGTGCAAGCCTGGCTGAGAACCCATCGGCGGTTTGTGCCCCACTTCATTCCCACCAGTTCGAGTTGGTTGAACCTGGTGGAGCGGTGGTTTGGGGAGTTAACGGAGAAAGCGATCCGGCGCAGTGCTTTTGTCAGCGTCCCAGAATTGGTGCAGGCCATCGAAACCTTTCTCGCCGCCTGGAATGCCGACCCGCAGCCGTTTGTCTGGACGGCCAAGTTGGAGGACATCCTCCGTAAGATCGAGCGGGCTCGGGCCAAACTGGAGTCCATCCAGCCTGGTTGCACGCAGCCCCGGCGCCAAAAACGGGAAGAGTGATATGTCTAGTTATTTACGGGACACCGCACTAGAACAGCTGAAAGTGATCCCCGAATTAAAAAAGTGGGAAGGCCTACGTTTCAATCTTCAAGCGAAGGGTCGCAGTGCCCTTGAGATACCACCCTTCGCGTGGAAGATCATTAGTAACGTAATCGAAAGGAACGAAGAAAAG
>JASEGR010000193.1 GCA_030017955.1 Candidatus Eisenbacteria bacterium | reverse complement strand
GCTGCGCCTGGTAAATATGCCGCCGAAGCTGTGAAGGAACAGATGGGAAGCGTACAGGCCACGGATTCAAATGGCATTCAAAGGTATTTCAACGACGCACGCATCGGCAAGGTAGCCGATGTTGTCAAAGAGAAGATAAATGGGGCCTGGTCTGATTTCACGAGGACAACACTTCCCGGGAATATCTGTTCGCAGAATCTCCACGATCAAGTTACTGATGAATCATGGAAATGGAAGTGGAACGCCGAGCTAACCGTCGCAGCCGAGGGCGGCTCCATTTCAGTTGATCAAGGCGGTCATCCCCATCTCAATCCTGGGGATTGGATCAAAGCCGTAAACAACTATGGCTGGTCGCAGAAGTTATTCGATCCGCAGAAAATTTCGCTGTCATCCACGCTGACAGGCGATGGTCATATTGGTCATGCGCTTTTCAAGGCGAAGTTGTTTGGAGAAGTATGGTGCTCATTTGAAGGATATGAAGATCCCGAGACGCGCGAATGGACCAACGGGGGGCAGTTCGGCGGCATGACCGTTGTGGCTTTGCTTGAATGTTGGTTCTGATTCTGAATGATGCGACATTGTTTCAAGGACAGAGAGGCGGAGATAGAGGCATGAACACGGAAACAACTTGGACGAAGGGCTTGTTCGCTCTGGCGGGCGCCTTTCTACTTTGCTCCCAACCGGTTCTGGCGCAGACAAGCCTTGATCGTGAAACTACGACCGGACGTGTTGGCTCTCTGGTGGTTGCAGCCGAAGGACTGTTGGGTGAAAAAGGCACAGCCGTTGATCCGATGGAAGCCGTCCGCGTAGCCAGAGGACTGTTGTATCGAGTCAGAGCTATCGAGTCGGACGATTCGCTGGGGCCTCATCCGACCCATCCGCTCTTGGAATTCGGGAAACAAAGCTCACCCGATTCACGGCGGGCATGTGCGATGAATATCCTCGGAACGAATCTCTATTCCGAGATCGAAAAGCGATTCCTGAAATCCCTGGAAACATCCACGAACGCCTTGGAGAGGATTGCCGCTTTTCAGGTTTTGAGCAAAGGGATCGCCTCGAGCAATGCCGCTGGGGTTATCGCAAGGGATCTGAACTCCAATCTCCGCAGACCAGAAGACGAGAGCATGACGAATCAACCTCAGATGAGCGCTGAGATGTTTTGGGCGGCGGAATCCCTTTGCTATCTGGGTCAAACCAATGGGTTGCGGATCATGTCATGGGCCTTGGACTCGAAGAAGACTTCTCCCGCTGAAAAGGTCGTGGCAATTGAGGCGCTTGTGACTCTGCATACAAAGGAAGCGAGGGAAACGCTTCTTCAATCGGCCCAGAATCTCGCCACGTCAACAAATCCGTCCGTCGCTCGTGATGCGTTCGACGCTCTACACAGAGTTCCGGAATTTCGAGAAATCGGAACACGGGCCGGTGAGAAACAACTTGAGCGTCTCAAAAGTCTTTGCGAAAAAGCGGAGCTAAACCGAGATGACTGGGCATTACTGAGCGAAGTGTCATTCTATTTCCGCAGACTTCAGGAAAAAGGACTTCTGTCGCTCGACGATCAACGAAAAGTGAAGCGAACTGTTATTGATATGCTTCGGATGGGACGCAAGGAAGGGAGTTTGAGTCTGGCTAATGTCTTCGGGATGTTGGCAAGTGACGAAGATGCTGAAGTCATCAAAGACCTCCTGAAATCAAAATGGGCAGATGTAAGGCGGCAGGCCATTTGGAGTGTACTCAAGTGTTCGCCAGAAGTTCGCATGAAACTCGTTCAGGACGTGATGCCCCTGTTGGACGACCAAGACTCTCAAAATCGTCGCGCGGCTCTTGACGTGATCCGAGTAGCCAAGGGGGAAAAGCCGAGAGAGGTTGCTCATTGGGACGTGCGTTCGCAGGAGGAATTCAAGACCGAGGCCAACCGCATCAAGACCTGGTGGAATGCGGAGAAGAAATAGGAGGTCAAGTCCGTATTCTCCTGTAAAATCGGTTGAGGCATAAGGCTCCTGGAATGA
>JASEGR010000192.1 GCA_030017955.1 Candidatus Eisenbacteria bacterium | reverse complement strand
CGCAGGTGCCTGTTTTTAGCGTGCGGTATCATAAAGTGGCGAAGTTAAGTTAAAGTAAGAGTTCACTGTTGGGAAATAAAGAAATCCCCTTTTCTCGTCTTTATTCCTGAGCCATTATAAACCTGAACAGCGGGAATAGTTCCCCCCTACATGCGTGTTGCCGATCGTGATTTTCCGATTAGCCAGACATGTGCCGATAGCCCCGTGTACGAATTGAGCGATGAATTTATTATGTAGGAGGTATATACCTCCTACATGGCTATCAAACGCAAGAACAGGGGGGGCCGCGTCTACCTCGAAGAGTATCGTTCCATCCGTCGGGGAAGCAAAATCGTGAGCGAGTTCGTACGGTACCTCGGACCCGAAAAACCGGATGCGCAGAAAGGATACGGCCCCGTTCTTGACCGCATTGAACGCGGGCCAGCCCTTCATACGGGAGCCGTCCGGCTGTTGTGGAAACTGGCCCAGAATCTGAAATTTCAGGAGACAATCAACAGAATCTGCAACCGAAATTCAAGGGGTTCCGACCCGTTTTCCAGCACTTTGTTGACCGTCTGGGCCATAAACCGCGTTCTTGAACCCAAGAGCGCCTCCAAGTTGCAGAGATGGGTCAGCACCACAGACCTGCCGGAGATTACCGGTCTCCCACTCGACATGTTCACCAAAGATGCATTCCTGCATTCCCTCGACACGATATGCGGCGACGATACATCAACGGGAGAGCAATTCGACAGATCGGCGGAGCTGAACAAGGCGTTGTCCGACCACTGGCGGAAGGAGCATCCCCTTCCGCCAAACGTCAAGGATGTCCTTGCCTACGACCTGACCAACGTGCTCTTCTTCGGCGTCACTTGCCCGATAGCCAAGAAGGGTCGCAACGAGAACCATGAGCATCGGCCCCAGGTCAATGTTGCCGTGGTCGTCCATCAGTACGACCACGCACCGCTTGCCCATTTCGTGTACAAAGGCAACAGGAACGGTTGCCGGACCATCCGGAACCTGCTCGCCCACATGCAAGAAGCCAAGGTTCAACCCGGATTGCTCGTCGTCGATAGGGGAATAATGGGCAAAGCTATCGTTGATGAAACCACGGGCATGGGCTGGAACCTGCTCGGAGGAGTCCCGAAAGGCAAACCGGACGTTAGAAACATACTGCTGAATACCGAAATCCCTGAATCGCCGGTGACATATGTCAAGGACTCCAATACGGGTCCAGTATACGCGCAAAAAGTCACGGGAAAGCTCTTTGGCATGGACAGGACACTCGCTGTGTACACAAACGCCGAACGAGCCATGAGAGAACGCGAAGCAAGGAACAGAGAGCTTCGCCGCATCGGTACCGAATTGACGTATCTGTCAACGAAGGGAGCGAGATGGGACGAGGCTAAGCTGCATCAGGAGATAAAGAGCATCGTGGGCGAATGGAGATCCTTCCTCCAAGTCCGGGTTAGGCGCGGCGGTAAGAAACCGCGGGTCGACTGGAAATACTTTGACCGTGACTTGAAGAGCGCAGCCCGCATGGACGGGAAATACCTGTTGCTTTGCACGGATGAAACCATGGACGCCAGGGAAATCGTCGAGACATACTTCAACAAGGACTTCGCGGAGAAGGTCTTCCGGACGCTGAAAACGGATGTTGATATCGAGCCTGTGAGGCACAGGCTCGGGCAACGCGTGAAGGCGTACATCTTCGCATGCATGCTCGCCTACCGTCTCGTAATGGCACTGCGCTGGTTGTTACTGGAAAGCGGTGTGACCGAGAAGACGAGCGAGTTCATGGATCGGCTCTTGGAGGAACTTTGGGAGGTTGAACGAGTGGAGGTAAAGTTAGGGGGACAAGGGAAGACATGGTACCTCAATGTAACTGAGTTCGTCGAGGAGGGACTGAAAAAAATCGGCATGAAATCGTTACTGAGTGAAGCGGCATAATACTTGTAGGGGGGAAGAAGCGACGCTATTCAGGTTGATATCGAGCCTGTGAGGCACAGGCTCGGGCAACGCGTGAAGGCGTACATCT
>JASEGR010000191.1 GCA_030017955.1 Candidatus Eisenbacteria bacterium | reverse complement strand
ATCGTTTCCATGCCCACCCAAGATTGCTCGAATTCCTGCTTGGCTTTCTCCAGTGCGGCGGCCTTCTCCTCCGGCCTCATCTCACTCTGGCTTTCAATCTGGGCCTGTAAGCGGGGGAAAACGATGTCCTCGACAATCTGCGTGTATGCCGGCGGGAAGATGAACCCGCGACGCATCGCATCCTCTCTGTAGCCCAAACCAAAACTGATACTGACCAGTAGTATGAGCGCCATCACCAAGCCCCTCTGCCCTTCCTTGATGGGGCGCACCGAGAAATTGGTTCGGTCATTCAGTTCCCCGACGACAGAGCGTGCGTACACTGTCGCCAGAACAAGATAAACAAGCCCTAAAGCCAGTGACATGATGCTTATCTCCCACGCAAGGATCAACGCCAGCACGGACAAGGCAAAGGCAACAATGATCACCCAGAAGGGACGCACCAGTGCCACCAGTAAGCCGGCTGCCATAACGACTAGGGCAATGGTCCCAAAAACCCAAATCGCCAAGTTCAACAGCTCCGGACCTGGCGAGAACAAAGCCTCATATTGGCGATAAACCCGGCCGCAAACCACGCCGAGCAGGGCATTGGTGATGATGAGGACGGCGACAAGGATGGTAGTTTTAACCACCGTTGATTGGTTCATCGCGTTCACCTCCTTCGAGGCAATGCCGTATAATGTGGAGCGCATGAGCAGACGCATATGCGCTTCTCATGTCAGTCTACCGCTGTGGCGTTCTGCTCGATGCGCTTGTTAGAGCGACCTATCCCCAGCCGCAGTTCGTGATGATCCAAGATGAGCGCTCCTCATCCCAGGTGAACTCGTACATCCAGTCGTAGCGATCGGTCGTCATGGTGACACCGCCGCCCCTGACCACGATCTCGAAGGACACCGAGAACGCGCGACGGGTGGCGCCAGGCTCCTCATCGAGCGTGATCTCGAGAACCTCAAGCGACGAAACGGGTTCTGGCACGCTGTCAGCGTACATGGGGGCCATGTAGGACCACTGAGCCTCCCAGTCCCCGCGCTCCCATGCATCGAAGTAGGCCCGGGGCACCGCCTCTGCATCCGTTCTGTCGACTGATGCGTCGGGCGATCCCACGGAGCAGCCCACCAGGACGGTCGTCAGGGCGATAGCCGCGGCGATAGCCAGGCCAGACAGCACTCGATGGCCATGCCCGCGCTTGTGCACGCATCCTCCAGAGTTCGCTCTAACATACTTTATATGGTTTCTTCATAACACCTTTAACTCCCGAATTAGCGTCATAACACACTGGCTCCCAAATAATATTGAACATGATGCCGTCCCTCTTCGTCGGTCTTTATGTTCTTCCAGCGGTTATCTTGGGGAAAGACCCATTGCCAGCGCCATTCCTTCGTGGCATTAGAATATTTCCTATCCAAGGCATCGGGCAAAATCACACGGCCCCAGCCGTCGGCCAGATCGCGTTCGTGAACGGCTTTGACCCGCTTGAGATGTTCTTGTAGCGCGGCCTTGAGCGATTCTGGCAGCATCGTGACACGATCTTTGCCGCCTTTACCATCGCGAACGGTGATTTCATTGCGAGAGAAATCAATGTCCTGAACACGCAAGCACAAACATTCCATGAGGCGCAGACCTGCCCCGTACATCAGTGAGGCCATGAGCCATTTATCCCCCTTTAATTGGCCGAGAACAGCTTTCACCTCTTCACGCGTCATAACCACGGGCAACCGCTTAGGCTTGCGGGCACGTACCACTTCGCCCAAATCTCCAACTTTATGACCAATAACATTTCAGTAGAGGAATAGAAGCGCTGATAATGCCTGGTTCTGAGTAGATGAACTCACTTTCTCCTTGACGGCCAAGTGCGTCAGGAAGGCGTTTATCTCTGGCTCTGCCATCTCCGCCGGATGGCGAACGTTATGAAAATAAATAAATCGCTTAACCCAACTGCAGTAGGTTTTTTCAGTACGGTGGCTATAATGACGCGAGCGCAAAGCCTCTCGCAACTGATCCATTAACTTTGGCGCAGTGGTTAATTCAACC
>JASEGR010000190.1 GCA_030017955.1 Candidatus Eisenbacteria bacterium | reverse complement strand
GATTCTGTTTCAAAAACGCAGAAAGGGATAAAAAGTCGGCACTACATTTTGAGTTTCATCTCAAGCCTTTCAGGTAGTCTGAGGTTTAGCTTTTGTAACAGGATCGCAAGGTGTTGCTCAGGTCTGGAGACACACCGGAGCTTGATCTCCTTGCCTGTGCGCGTCATAAGGACAACATCGACGAGGGTGAGATTCTTGATCTCTTCGAGGATCGTTCTTGGTTCGTTGCCGAGGCCAGCGTGTTTGGCCATCTGTGCCAGATAGGCCTGAGGCTTAAATCTTGTTTGTGGATCCGGAAGGCGGCTTCGGCTTGCGTGAGTTGGATGTACGCTTTCCAAAGATCCTCCGCTGTCCAGTCCTTGATATTAGTGCGAATGAGGTAACACCCCTCACTGAGGCGGGCCCAGTCACTATACGTGTTGTGGATCGTCCATGTGAGATCAAGCTTGCCGTTCAGTTCTTTGACATCGATATTGAACAGCGGAGATGCCCGGTTGTAACGTTCAAGTAAGCGTCCGATGCGGCGCTCGACAAGTCTCACATTCTTGACACGTCCGGATGCACAACTCTTCTTCACTCGCTCGAGACCTTTCTTCAGACGCTCGACGAAACGGTTGTGAATCGCTTGCTCTTTCTCCTTCCGGGCTCGACTCCGGCAGAGAATGAAGAGTTCTCCGCTACCATCTGGGGAAGGACACAGCTTGACCTCAAGACCTTCATGGACTTGCTTCCAGTCTTGTGTGAGAAGATGTTGCTCGAACTTCTTCAACTGGTTCTTGGGTGTTCCAATAATGTAGCGACGGCCTTCCTCTTGAAGCAGTTCAAGATTGTCGGCACTGACCATACCACGGTCCATGATCCAGATACGATCTGACTTGCCATAGAGAGATTCCATCTTTTCGATAATGATTTCAACGGTTTTTGAGTCATGCCGATTACCCTCGAATACCTCGTACCCAAGAGGAATTCCCTCTTTCGTGACAACAAGACCGATACACACTTGCTTACAATCGGGACGACTGTCGCGGGAATATCCGTGTTGTGCCTGTGGGTTCCTTGAGACCATTCCTTCAAAGTAACTGGAGGTGACATCATACAGGAGAATGTCGTAGCTTATATGAAAGAGTTCTCCCATGCGTTGTTTCAAGTGCTTCTGGAGATCATCTTTGTGGACCAAAAGCTTGTCCAGTGCGCGGTAGAGGCGATTATCATAAATATCTTCTTCCGGAATGCCCAAAAGGTCTGGCATGGCAGTCTTGCCGTAGAACTGTTCGGCAATATGAAGTTCACTCGAAGGTTCACAAAAACGCGAAATGATCAGGACGTTCGCAAGCGTTGCCCAAGGAATCTTCGGGTGGATATCGGGCATAACACTCTGGAAGAGATCACTAAGCCCGAGTCTCTTGATCAGCTCCAGAGCAAGCCACACATCACCAAATCGACGGCTTCGTTCCGTACGAACTTTACGGACATTGACTTCAACCCATTCTGGTGTTGTCTCATCAAAGAGCGATCCCTGGATTCCTGATTGGTTTCCTTGAACCGCGCGATGGATGCCGACTCGACCAGCTTTATCCATGTCACCAAGGTATGACACAACACGCTGTCGAGGCCCACGCTCTGTCCGTACTGATTCGACGAGAGCCCAAGAGTAATAGGCTTTACCATTTTTATGTCGACACTTGCGGCGTAGAAACATGATGCACAATATACGACATCAACAGGCGCCTCCGCAAGAGGGTAAGTCAGGCACTACATCGCCTCGTGGATCGAAAACGCGCAATACAATTCCGATACGCAACAACACCATCAAAAATATTTTTCAACTGTCGAACTTGGGCTAGCTTCATGGTTCATAAAGATGCGGTGAAGGATATGTTGAAGTTGGGAAAATAGGAATTCTTGAAATAAATGAATAATATTTGTATAATGTTCTTAGATAAATTTTACTCGGAGATTAAATAACATGATTTTTCACGTTACACTTGAAAAAGCGGAAGACGGTTGGATAGTAGCAGAGTGTCCAGCCC
>JASEGR010000189.1 GCA_030017955.1 Candidatus Eisenbacteria bacterium | reverse complement strand
CCCATTCAAATCGGCAAGCACTGCTGCGGTCTTCGTTCCGCCACCGTCAATGCCGATCACGAACTGTTTCTTTGCCATAGAAGCACCACGTGAAAGTAGCCATTATTGGAAGGAAAATCAAGAAAACGGAGGCGCTCCATCCACAGAACACGCGGCCTGCAAGTCACCTTAAATCCGATATAGAAACCGGGAAAAGTGATTTTGGCGGCTTGGGAGGGCCTGGGGGCGATGAAGCGTGGAGGAGAGAGTTTGAAGTGTGAGAGATTGAGGTGTTTGAGTGGAGGAAGTGGTTAGGAGAGTAAGGAGAATGAGGCGTTGAGACAGACTCCTCCCGTTCGGGGAATGCCCTACGAGGGAGAGAAGAGGGATGAGGAGAAGGATGGGGAACTAAGCTGGTGGAGGAGCCAGAGAGAGAGCGAGATAGATGCGCAACAGTTGTTCGAAGAGGGCGGGGATGATAGCGACCTTGGCGATGGTGTAGCGTGCGTGGGAGACGATGCGAGAAGGAAGATGCAACCAGTAGTATCGCAGACTGCGAATGGATTTCTTCTTCCACTCCTGACCGAAGTAGTGCCGCTTGAGCAACTGCACGAGGGTGAAGGCGAGCACGCCGATGGTGAAGTAGAGACTGTTGGCGGAGAACTGTCCGCACGGGAGATGATCCAGCCCATAGTGATGTTTGAGTTCGCCAATCATCTTCTCAAACTCTCCGCGCCCATTGTGGAAGTGAATGATGGCCTGAGCATCTTTCTCCTCTTCGGGGATATTGGTGGCGATGATCCAGTATTGATAGTCGCCGTCAAAGAGATCAGTTTGCTGGCGTCGTCGGGTACGCTTGACCACTAAGCGGAAGGCATCCGTGCACTGGTCCATCGTATGAACAGTGTCGGCGACCTCATAAGGGGCTGGGGTGCCATCATCATTTTTCCCCTGTTTCCAGGCTGTTTTGAGGATCCGAGCGACCGCTGCCATCACGGCCACATCGTGGTCGGCAGTGATCGTAAAGCGGCGACCGTTGGCGAAGCAATCATTGATCACAAAGTGATTGTAGGCTGCCGAGTCTGAGCGGATGGTGGAGAAGGTGCCGGGCAAATTGGTGACGCACTCGTGGATAAAGGAGACGAGTTCTTGTTGGGGTACAGCATTGCCGTGTTGGAAGCGAGAGCCGGCAAACAGTCCCAACTCGACACTGCCGCCCACGAGGGGATGATAGCCGCGGAAATCTTTGTAGGTCATCTGCGCATCCCCTTTGTCAGCCTCGATCAGCGTGCCGTCGATGTCGAGCGTAAGGCCTGAACCACCACTCATCGTTTGAATCAGAGATGAGATGACTGTCCAGAGGCGTTGTTCTCCGTCGCTGCCGCCGTGACGTCTGAGCCAATCGCCGATGGCATCGCTGGTGGGATAGTGTCGGACTTCCGCGATCTCTTTATACGCTTCGTCGTTCTCAAAGAGCCGAACGTCTTCCAAGTAGGTGGCGCCATCGATCATCATCTCAGTCAGAGTCAAAACATAATCACTCGCATCAAAGCCACGGTTGGAACCCGGCTCTCGGAAGGCGCGGTTGATCTTGGAGGCAAGGTTGATCCTGTCCCCAAACCGATTCACCAAGATCAACCCTGTCCGGCGTGTGAGACGTTCATCGGTGCGTTCGAGTTTCACGCGCATCAGAAAATCCTTTGATTGGTGGGTTCACCCATTGGGTGAAAAATGGTTGTGAGCTTCAGCGCCTCAACCTTCCTGAACCTCTAGCTCAAAGGCGCATGCTTACTGTGTTAGACGCGCATCGTCCTGATTTGTTTCGCAAGAAGCCCAAAAAATCTCCGTCCTATGTCGGGATTAAGGGATCCCAGCACACTTGACAAACGTTGTTGGCCGTTGTATATTAAGAGAGTTCTTTTCCACGGTACTGTGTGGTAGTTCCGTTAGGGGTGCATCCCGTTCCGACTCGTCGGAACGGGACGGCTGAGAGCAAACCCTCCGAACCTGAACTGGATAATACCAGCGAAGGAAAACGGGAAACTGGATTTTTTTCGAAGCCGTTTTCCGG
>JASEGR010000188.1 GCA_030017955.1 Candidatus Eisenbacteria bacterium | reverse complement strand
CGCGTCTCCTGCTCCGCACTCATCACCTCGAATAGATATTGTTCGTAACTCAGAGACTCGCGCCGCGAGCGGTTGGCTTCCTCTTCGTAGCACGAGCGCACCGTTGGCAGATGAAGCTCTCTCAGCACCCCGAGAAGCGCGTTGAATCTGTAGAAAAAGCCCTTCACGTAATGGGGATATTGGCTACAATGTGCGAGTAAGGTATTGAAAGGGGGGAGCGATGCCGCGTTTCAAGCCCTACTCGTACGAGCAGATGCTGATGATTCCCGTTGATCTCAAGAACCAACTGCAAGCTGGCACTTTTGAGTTTGCTCTCAACGGGATCGTTGATGAGATGGATCTTTCCATCTTTGATGGTCGTTTTCGTAACGATGAGACCGGTGCCCCTGCCTACGATCCTGCTATTCTCTTAAAGATAGTTCTCTTTGCCTATTCCCGTGGGATTACGTCCTCCCGGGAGATTGAGCGGGCATGTCGTGAGAACGTGGTATTCATGGCGTTGTCGGCGGACAGTCATCCGCATTTTACGAAGATAGCCGAGTTTATTTCCTCGATGGAGGAAGAGATCGTGCCGCTCTTTCGCAATGTGCTTATGATCTGTGCTGAGGAGGGGTTAATCGGGCGGCAGATGTTTGCGATTGATGGGCGCAAGATAGCGTCGAACTGTGCGAAGGAGTGGAGCGGGACGAGGAAGGATTTTGAGAAGAAGAGGGGGAAGCTGGAGAAATCGATCCATCTTTTGCTGCGCAAGCACCGGGAGACGGATGAGAGTGATGAGGGCACGCCGGGGATGCGGGAGAAAGAGGAGGAGGCGGTAGAGCGGCTGAGGGCGAAGGTGAAGAAGATCGAGGGTTGGCTGGAGAACGGGGAGGATAAGAAGGGTTCATCGGGTAATGTGAAGCAGAGCAATTTGACGGACAATGAAAGTGCGAAGATGCCGAGTGCGCATGGGGTGGTGCAGGGTTACAATGGGATTGCGGCGGTGGACGGGAAGCATCAGGTGGTGGTGCACGCGGAGGCGTTTGGGGAAGGCCAGGAGAAGCAGCTTTTGAAGCCGATGTTGGATGGGATGCGAGAGAACTTTGCGGAGATGGGCGAGCAAAGGGATGTTTTGGAGACGGCGGTTTTAGTGGCCGATAATGGGTATCATAGTGAAGAGAACGTACGGATGGTGTTGGAGGGTGGGATCGATGCCTACCTACCGGATAATCGTTTTCGCAAGAGGGATCCATTATTCAAGACGGCGGAGCGGCACCGGAGGCCGGTGGATCGGAAGAAGACGAGCCGACAAGCGCGGTACTTTCAAGTTGCTGACTTTAGATACGATGAGACGAAAGGGAAGTTGGTGTGTCCTGCGGGGAAAGAGCTATACCTGAAGAACCGGAACTTTGGGAAGACGAAGGGTTACCGCGCGATCTCGTACATGGGGAAGAAGACGGACTGCCGGGTGTGTGAGCTTCGTGCGAAGTGTTTGCGCAAGGCGCATACGGTGGCTCGGCAGGTGACGATCTTTCATGGCCGGGAGGATGGTGAAAAGAGCTATACGCAGAGGATGATCGAGCGGTTCGACACACTGAGGGGCCGGTTTTTGTACAGTCGGCGGTTGGGGATAGTGGAGCCGGTGTTTGCAAACATCTGCCACGCCCGAGGGCTCAATCGGTTCACTCTGCGGGGGAAGGTGAAGGTCGATATTCAGTGGAAGCTCTTTAGCATGGTGCATAACATCGTGAAGATCGTGCGGTATGGTCCACGATTCGCTTGAGGGAGTGAGCGCGATAGGCCGGGCATCCGGGAGGCCGTGACAGAAGGCGATGATAGTGACCAAGTTGATGGGATACGGGGACGCAGATATAGGACAGACTGATTCCGGCTGACAATAGTAACAAAGCGGACAGAAGCCGCTCATTCAGATGACTTTTTCTACAGACTCGTTAACCGTTGGAAAAGGAGAAGGTCCAATGACAAGATTCGGAATGACATGTGTAGTGATCGCTGTTGTATTTGCCGGACTAGTGTGGTGCGTCATTAATATCTTGACATATAGACGTGCCTGCTGTATGCTGATGATCGTG
>JASEGR010000187.1 GCA_030017955.1 Candidatus Eisenbacteria bacterium | reverse complement strand
GGCGCGACGCGGTGAAGGGCACGGTCCGCGAGGCGGGGATCGCGGCAAGCGACTCAAGAAGACCCGTTGGCTGTTGCTCAAAGCGCATGCGCGGGTCTGCGGCAAAGCCCGAGAGCGAATTGGACGCCGTGATTCATTCCAAGTTGCGGACCGGCTCGCGCGTGGAGTCTGAAAGAGGCATTTGCTCATTTCCGGACCTATAATCATCCCCGCTGGGCCAAGACCTTCCTCGATGCCTGGATCACTCGAACGCTCCGAAGCCGACTGGCCCCCATGCGAAAGGTGGCCCAGACCCCGCAGGACCATGAACCACTAATCTTGAACTGGTTCGCCTGCAAAAAAGCATTCTCCAACGCCGCCGTCGAAGATCTCAACAACAAGATCCGAGTGGTGACCAGACGATCCTGCGGTTTCCGCCAGTTCCCTGTGCTGCAAACCGCCCTCTATCATGCTCTCGGTAAACTCCCGGAACCCGAACTGACCCACAGATTCTGCTGACGAGGTCTTATTTTCCAGATCTGACCCTGGCGGCCCACTCCTCTTGACTTCAGATGCAGGAACCCAGGTGCGTTCTTCGCGGATGTATTTCTTCCGGGCCACAAAATCCAGCATCACATCCCATTGCCCATCACCATCGGTATCAACGTAGGAAAACACGTCCTGGCCTGATGTGTCCCGGGCTGAGAACATCCGCTCAATGACAGCACCAGATTCTCGCGTCTTAGTGACCAAGACACTTTGACCATTTTCAAAGTGGGTGGTTTCCCATGTCTCGTTGGTCTCGTCTTGGAGATGCGACACAAGGCATTCATGCCCACTAAAAACAGCAAATTCGTTTGTTGCGTCCTGTTTCGAGTAGATCGCAAACGAGCCAAATTGACGGAGCCGCGGAAGGTCAGTACCAGGAAGAACGGCCTCTGGTTTGAGTTGGGTGCGTTCCCTCCACAGCCGACCGACCACAACGCCCAATAGTGCTCCCACAATGAACACGGCTGCAAGCGGTAGCAGTCTGCTGGCGATGGGATGCACTACTTGCATTGCTTATTCCATATGTCCGTGAGCCAGTCCTTCGTGTCCTTCCACTTCTTGCATTCAGGATCATCGAAGGGATCGGCAGCCGAACTATTGCAGAGACACTCTTTGTGTTTCTTGTCCGCCCACGCATTGATAAGCCCCAAGGTGTTGCATCCACCAAACGCCTCAAGCAAGGCAGGGAATTCACTGCCCGGAACAGCGTACTTGGCCGCTTCCCATGCAGCTTTCGCCGCATTGATGAGCTTCTGGTATTTCTCGTCCTTGCTCTCAAGGCCAAGGAAATCATGGGCGTTAAGCGGATCATTGGCGCAGAAGCGGTACAGATTATCCAGATCCTCGCTCATGAGCGCCGGGTCAAAGGACGCGTTCCATTGCTGCGAAGACTGGCGAAGCATTCGGCGAATAACGCCAAGGATGCCTTCAACGTCTTGAGGCGACAGGCCTTCGGCCAAGAGTTGGCTACGCGCACGTTCGAGAATGCGCCGCTCAAAAAGCGACTCGACGACGAAAGATCCGCCCCGGGGCAGATTTTCGAGAGGGTCGCGACTCAAGAAACGCCCCAACTCGGGCGAGTAAAACCTGTAGCCGTAGTAGACCAGTTCGGTTTCCATATCGGTGTACTTGGAGGAGTAGCGGATAGGATTGGCTGCAGCCAACGCGCCGGCGGCGGAAAGAACCTTCCCGTACGGCGAATAACTATACCGCGCAGCCAGGGCGCCGGAGGAGGCGAGAAGCTTGCCGTAGGGGTTGTACTGGTAGCGGGCCACGACCGCGCCGGAGGCGCCCGTGAGCGCCATGACGTTGCCGTTGGCCTGGTAGTGATAGAAGGCCCAGGAACCGCCCAGGGAGGCGCAGAGCAGGCCCCCGATTCCGCCGGCCCCTTGCAGCGAACCGCTCAAATCTTCTCCGAAGAAGTACTGATTGGTCGTGACGGCCGATCTCGTTGTGACTATCTCGATGCCGGGATTCCACCCGTCCCACGGGAAAGCGTGGCGACGAATATTCGACCACCTGCCCTTGCGCCACCTGGAAACCACCTTGCCCACCCGGC
>JASEGR010000186.1 GCA_030017955.1 Candidatus Eisenbacteria bacterium | reverse complement strand
TGGAATTCCAGACCAGTTTCATCGGCCAAACGCTGGAGCTGTGTTTTCCACGCGCGCACCCGGCTCCCGTTGCTCCCCCCCGAATCCGCCGTGATCATCACTCGGCCACAGTTGGGATAGGTGGGCTGACCCATGTTTTTCCACCACTGACCGATTGTCGTGACCGCGAACTCTGACCCATCTTGGACAGCAATCGGTACTAATCCGGTAAATCACGCTATCTAACTCCTCAAAATCACGACATCCAGGTGCAGTATCCAGTAAAAAGTGTAGTGCCAATCAAAATGACATGGATGGCAAATATAGCTTGACAACTAAGACAGTAAATGCGATTATTGTCGTGCCATGTATGTGAGAGTCAAGACCGTCAAAACCAAGAACGCCACCCATGAGTACCTCCAACTCGTGACGAGTTCCCGCGAGGGCCACCGAGTCATCCAGCGCGTCGTGGCTACTATCGGTCGCAAGGACCATCTCCAACTCGATGGCACAATCGACCGCCTCGTCGAGTCGCTTGGCCGCTACACCGAACGGGTTACGGTCCTTGACGCGCTAAAGGACGGACAAATCGTCGCGGAGCAATGCCCCGAATGGGGACCAGCGCTCGTCTTCGACCGGCTCTGGGAAGAGGTCGGACTGGGACCAACATTACGCCGGCTCGCACTCTCTCGCGGGTTCCAGTTCGATGTGGAGAGGGTGGCCTTCGCCATGGCCCTGCAGCGACTGGTCCAGCCCAAAACCGGGAGCGACCGCAACGGACTGGAGTGGCTACGTCACTGTCGCATCGCGCGGTTGACCGACGAGAGGAGGCAGTTCGAAATAGAACTACAGCACTTCTACCGCACGACAGGGTTCCTGGCTCAACACAAGGAGGGCATTGAGAGTGCTCTGTGGGACCGAGGGCGGGACCTGTTCAACTACCAGGTGGATGTGGCCCTGTTCGACACGACATCCGTATACTTCGAGGGTCGGGGACCCATTGGGTTGGCTGAGTTTGGCAAGAGCAAGGACGGCAAGTACGACTGCCGGCAGGTGGTCGTCGGCGTGGTGCTTAGTGGGGACGGTTGGCCGCTATGCACGGAGATCTGGCCCGGGAACATGTCGGACAAAAAGACCGTAGTACCGATCCTGGATGCACTGAAGAAACGCTTCCAAATCCGCCAAGTCATATTCGTAGCCGACCGCGGCATGGTGAGCAAGGCCAACCTGGAGGCAGTGCAGGATGCTGGTTACAACTACATCATCGGATGCAAGATGCGAGGGGACAAGGAGGTTCGCGACAAGGTGCTAGCGCGGCCAGGACGCTACCACGAGGTAGCTGACAACCTACGCGTCAAGGAGGTGTGGATCGGCGAGCACCGCTACATCATATGCCACAACCCCCAGGAGGAGGAGCGGGACAGACAGGATCGCGAGAAGATCCTGTCTGCTCTGCGCGATAAGATCGTGGGGCAGAGCGCCAAGAAACTTACCGGCAACCGCGGCTACAAGCGGTTCCTCAAGACGCCGCCCCGCGGAACTATAGAAATCGACGAGGCCTCGGCCGAGCAGGATGCGCGCTATGACGGCAAGTACGTACTGCGGACCTCGACCGACTGGACGCCTGAACAACTGGCGCTGGCCTACAAGAGCCTGTGGCAGGTCGAACGTTTCTTCCGCGACTACAAGGGGTTGATTGACGCCCGGCCGATCTACCACCACAAGGTGGATAACGTGCGAGGCCACTTGGTTGGTAGCTTCCTTTCCCTGTATCTGGCGGTTGCTCTACGCAAGCGTCTTGCGAGACTGGGAGAGAAGGAGGGGCGAGTGGAGTGGAACCCGCTGATGCAGGATCTGAGGGAGGTACGGGCGGTGCACATCCAGATCGCGGGTCGGGCGTACCTCGTCCGGACGGAACTTCGCGGTCAGGCCCACCTCGCCTTCAGCGCCGTGGGGATGAAGCCGCCCATGAGGGTCCAGCCCCAGCCCACATCAGATGACCCCGCGAAGGTTAGGATAGTGTAGTGGCAACGGTCTAAGTGTCTCTCGTAACTTATTGAGATCCCTGAGAATCCCAAAAGTTACTGTCCAAGATGGGTCAGAGTGCGATGAACAGCGCATCCGAGGGATC
>JASEGR010000185.1 GCA_030017955.1 Candidatus Eisenbacteria bacterium | reverse complement strand
TGGGCCGTCATGTCCGGACGCTCGCATCGGCATTGCATCAACCGGGGCGCTTCAACCTGAGCTGGGATGGAAAAGACGACGGAGGGCAGGTAGTAGCCTCTGGCGTCTATGTCTATCAGCTTCGCTCGGGAGCATCCGTGCTGACGCGCAAGATGCTTCTCCTGAGATAGTGCCATTTGTCACCCCCTGGTGGGATGGAAAAGCTTGCCAAGTGGATGTGCGGTGAGTAACTTGAAAGCAACGCCGTGGTTCATTGGGCAGAGAGAACATCTCAACAGAAGGAGGAAAACAATGGCTAGCGTAGTGCGGCAGGAGCAAATGAGGCGCTTGAAGGAGAAGCATGCAGATGGGTTGTTGCTGTGGGAGTTGAAGAACGGATTTGAGCTGAGTCCTCGTGAATCGGACTTGGTGTTGGAGACAGCAAAGGGAATATTGCTTGAAGGGAAGACGCTGGAACGAGGGAAGCATCGCGTGGTTGGTGTGACATTGGGAGAAAGTGCTGGCAAGACGATAGAGGAAGTAAAGAAGAAGGAAGTTGTGGTAACACTCGATGGAGGGATCGAAGACATCGAGTATGAGAAGCGGCACGGGAGGATCGCCTTACGGTCGATGCGGATGTTGCGGGTGATCGAAGAAGGGATTGACCAAGGAGTTGTCTTCAGCACAGAAGATTTGGGGAGGATGCTGGGGATATCGGTCCGGACGGTAAAGCGAGATGTTCAGCGATTGCGAAGAGAAGGGTGCGAAGTACAAACGCGAGGGTATTACGAAGGCATCGGGCGAGCGAAGAGTCACAAGGCGCGAATCGTGGAGTTGTATCTGCAGGGGAAGACGTATGCAGAGATTGAGACGGGGATGCGACACACGATGCAAGCGATCAAGCGCTACGTGGAGACCTTTGGAAGAGTTGTCTATGCGTTGCGACGAAAGAAACTTCGGCCTGATGAACGCAGTTATGTGCTGGGGATCAGTGAGGCACTACTGCGTGAGTATCAGAAACTGTATTACCAGGCGATACGACACTACCCAGAGCGGTTGAAGGAAATCGTTGAGCGGTATGGGGGTGGCGCCAAGGTTTTGGAATACAAGGAGTTAGACAGACGCAAGGAAGGCTTCCGGATAGGCGGCTCGGGGAAAAAAAGGAGGACCGCCTATGCCGGTGCGTGATCGATATGGGGCGATAACCAAACGGACGTACAAGCAGTCGGTTGTGCATCTGTTGGAGATGGAATACAAGATCTTGGGAAGTCATCGCGTGCTGGAGCAATTAGCAGAGGACTTGGAGCAGTTGCATACGCTTTATTATGGTGACGCTGGGAAGATGATGCCGGGAACGTTATGTTGGCGGACGCAAGCGTTGGAAGATGAGACGATCAAGTATGCGAAGCGAGCGGAGGAGTACCCGGCGAAGACGATCTACCTTCCTTACGTGAATCCAGAAGACGTGGACAGACGGATCCGTCACCGGAAGGGAGTGCGCAACGATAACTACCAGTGGAGTGATCGGCGTGAAGTGGCTCAGATGGTTCGGCTGCTGTGGAGTGCGTATGAGCAGGGGACGTCGTTGACGATCGGTGAGCTGTCGGTGATCATGAATCGATCATTAGGAGTGATTGGGAAATACATCAAACAGTATTATGCTGAGAATCCTGACAAGACGCTTCCGTTGCGAGGATACATTTACGACCAAGGCAGCAACCCGACCCACAAAGCGCTGATCTGTACGTTGTGGGAGCGAGGTGTTGGTGAAGCAGACATTGCACAGCGCACGAATCATCATCTGAAATCGGTAGGGCGATACCTCAATCACTACCGCCGAGTCATGCAGCTGATGGAAAAAGGAATGACGGTGGATGAGATCGCTCACCTCGTCGGCATCGGCAAGCGAGTTGTGCTAGAATACACGCGCATCGCAAGCCAGCTTCACCCCAAGCTTGCTAAGAAGCAGACATTGAAAAAGACAAAAAAATACAAAAATCCCACCCGGGGCCATTTGGCACTATAGAAGGTAGCGACGACGTAGAACTTGCGTTTTGATGCGAGATCGAATGATGTTTCCAAAGTTAGCGGCCATCAGACTGGTAGGCGTCATTGTCATCGTAGGCAACGCTTCGCCTCTCCTTTCCCA
>JASEGR010000184.1 GCA_030017955.1 Candidatus Eisenbacteria bacterium | reverse complement strand
CACCCCATACTTTGCTCTCACCTTCCCGATCAGCGCTCGCGTGAAATCCCTCCGGCTTTTGCTGTACAACTTCCGAAACTCTACCCGCACGTACCCTTCTATCTCCGCTGTTATCTTCCCTGGCCGCCCACGCCCGTCACGCATCAATCTTTCGCTGCCCTCTTCGCGAATTTGCCGCGCATACCGCGGCACCAAACACCGGTTCACTCCAAACGCCGCAGCCACCGCCTTACGCTTCATCCCCGCCGCGCCAGTCAGACCCACCAGTATATTCCGCGCCTTGATGTCATCCGCCCGGTACGCGCAGAACAGCCCCAGCCCGAAATACAGGTCCCGCACGTTCGGATCGCTCCGATTGACCGCTGTCCAGATCAACTCATTGCCGGCCTGCGTTCCCAGCATTGCTTGCATCTCTTGGCCCTCCGAGAGCACCATGCCTCTCCACTCATCGTGCGCCCAGACTACCGGACCAAGATGCGAAAGTCAAGCCACAATGTTACTTTTTATCGTATTAGCTGGCACCCGTCCCCAAACCGCCTCCTCCCGCCCATCCCCTTCTCTGCCAGCCCCTTGCCCCCCCCATCCGCTCCCCCAACCCAATGTACTGAGATCAGGAAGATGTGACCCCAATGCCCTTGGTTCGAATTTTGGGGCGCGCCCCCAAGTGCGTAGGGTAGGGGCATGAGGCGAACGGAGTGAGCCGGTAGGGAACTTCACTATGAGCGATTGTCTCACCTTGAGGCAGTTTTTAGGTGCTGCCCATCGGGCTATCAGGTGGCGCCTCGGTGAGACTTCGTTTGCGTGCGGCAGAGAACAAGACACCAACCAACGCAAGAAGGATCAACCCATAGGATACCGTCTTCATGATCCAGTAGCGCACTGTTGATTCAACCGCGTGTTCAAAGCGAGTTGGGGATAGCATTGCACCTGCACGACCAAATGTCTGGACGTCGGATCTACTATCGATTTCCAAGGTATAGTCGCCTCTGCGAGGGAGAGTGACGGAGTCGCTTGTGAAATGATCCAGTCGGCAGGCATCGCTGCGACCACTGCGGCGAAGGGCCTTGATGTTCCGCTCCATTCTGTAGTCATTCTCTCCGGTGATAACGAGTTGGATGTCGCAAGGAATGGGCGGGATCTCAGGCAGGCCGGCTTGGTGTTGATTCCTTTCGATGGGCGATGAGACCTGGATTTCGAAGTTCCCTCCACTAGCGATATGAAATGGGCACGAGACCGAATAACCTCGGCCAGGAAAGGGGAGTTGAACGGGAGACCAGTTGTTATCGCAGCCGACCGTGAAGGCCAGATGCAGGAGGAGAAGGCCACTGACCAGCCCCACGACCGAAATCCATTTGATGCTTCGCATGGCTCGAGGATCCTATTTGCTGTAGTAGCGGACGTTCCATTTGTTCTTGTCGGAATTCTGCTTCATCAGTTCTTCCAGCATTCCGCCAAAATTCCCGGGTAGCAACTGCCCTTTGTCTTGACCGGAAAGAGGAACGCCCCCGGCTTTCAAAGTGTCGTAGGCCGCCCTGCTGCAATGAGTCTCGCCGGGTTTGTTCGGATACTTGTCCCAGTACTTCCGAGCCACGTGGTTAGCGACCATTTCGTCGAATGCCTTGTCGTCCGGAACATGGACAGTAAACCGCTTGTTCGGGCATCCGCCTTCCTCTGCGTAGGTCTTGTCAAAGTCCAACTTCACGTTCGGTTTGTGCGCGCCTCGAGGAACCGGAAACTGACTGAGCAAAACGGTCCTGGAATTGTGTTCGGTGATCATCACATGACCAACGCGACTACCAGGAAGGATTCCTATAGGCCCATCTCCGATCCATTCCCAGACGTAGACGTCAACGTCACACAGACCGCTCGGATCGATGCCCGCGAGCGGGTTACCGTTGGCGTACGCGTACAGGTTCGCCCCACCGACCAGTCCGATGGGGTCGGCGCTGGCGAACCGCATCAGCCCGGCGTGATACGCGCGATGCAAGGTCAGGTAAAGGTCGTTGCCGGCGTAGACCACGCCGTGTGCGCCAAGCCAGGTGAACGGCGTTTGCGTCGCGCCGGCGCGCCCGCGCAAATGGCCGTAGGGTTCGTAGAAGAACTGGTCGGTGAGATTGCCGCCGGCGTCCGTGAAGGCGAGAAGATTTCCGA
>JASEGR010000183.1 GCA_030017955.1 Candidatus Eisenbacteria bacterium | reverse complement strand
GGCCTTGATCTCCTCCTCTCCATAAGAGGCGGGCACCGTGATGCGGTCTCTCACTTTTCCATTGACCTGGACAACGATCAGGACCTCATCCTCCAGGACCGCCTCCGGATCATAATCAGGCCAGGCCCTCTTAACGACGAACTCCTTATTCCCCAGAGCCTCCCAGAGTTCCTCGGCAAAGTGGGGAACGAATGGCGAAAGCAGAATCACGGTCGTCTCAATCGCCTCCCTCATCAACCTCCTCGAGATTTCATCATCCCGGTCCTTGACCTCCGAACCATAGATCTCGTTGACCAGTTCCATGATCGCGCTGATGGCCGTGTTAAAATGAAATCGTTCAATATCCTCTGTCACCTTCTTGATCGTCTTATGGGTCTTCTGACGAAGGAGCTTTGCATCACTCTCTACCGGAGTTCCGAAAGGAGGGGAAGTCACATTCCGGAGTCTGGAATTCTGCTCAAAAAGGAGTCTCCAGACCCGGTTAAGAAAACGGAAGGAACCCTCCACTCCTTGATCGCTCCAGTCCAGATCCTTCTCGGGCGGAGCGGCAAAGAGGCAGAAGATCCTTGCCGTATCGGCACCAAACTTTTCGACCAGATACTCAGGATCGACCACATTCCTCTTCGACTTCGACATCTTCTCAAGCCTTCCCACTGTAATCTGAACGCCGCACTTGCGACAGCGAAAGGCTTCTCCCTCCCTTTCCACCTCATCGGGGAAGAGATATCCATCCCTGGGACACTCAAGAACCTCTTTGCAGACCATCCCCTGAGTGAGGAGATTGGTAAAGGGTTCTTCGGCGCTCAGCCACTCCATCTCCCTCAGGACGCGGGTGAAGAAGCGCGAATAGAGGAGATGGAGAATGGCATGTTCGATCCCACCGATGTATTGATCCACAGGCATCCAGTAATCGACCCTCTTCTTATCAAGCGGTCCCTCATGATAGTCGGGGCAGGCAAACCGGTCAAAATACCATGAGGATTCGACAAAGGTGTCCATGGTATCCGTCTCCCTTCGGCCCACACCTCCGCACCCAGGACATCTCACCTCCACAAACTCCTTTGCGCCTACCAGAGGCGATTCTCCCATGCCGGTCACTTCCACATTGGGCGGAAGAACGACAGGAAGGTCTCTTTCCGGAACCGGAATAGCTCCGCACTTCTCACAGTAGATAATGGGAATGGGCGCTCCCCAGTAACGCTGTCTCGAAATCCCCCAGTCTCTTAACCGGTAACTCACCTTCTTTCCGCCCAATCCCTTCTCCTCGAGGTGCTTCGCAATCGCCTCCCTCGCCTTCAGACTGCCCATTCCATTAAACTTCCCTGAGTTGACAAGAAAACCCTCTCCCTCATAGGCTTTGGTCATGGTATCCCCATTCAGGGTTTGGTCTTCCGGTTGAACCACAACGATGAGGGGAAGCTCGTACTGCTTGGCGAATTCGAAGTCCCTCTGGTCATGAGTCGGAACAGCCATCACTGCGCCCGTTCCATATTCCATCAGGACAAAATTGGCAACGAAGATGGGCATCCTCGCCTCTGTCATCGGGTTGACGCAATAACCACCTGTGAAAACACCCTCCTTCTCTGTCGTGGGAGCCGTCCTTTTGATCCGGTCCTGTCGTTTTATCTTCTCGACAAAGTCCCTCACCGCTTTCTCCTGGGAGGTCCCCTTTGAAAGGACAAGGGCCAGCGGATGTTCCGGAGCAAGGCTCATAAAGGTAGCGCCGAAGACCGTGTCCTGCCGGGTGGTGAAGACCTTGATCGCTTCCTTAGAATTCTCTAATGGGAAAAGAATCTCTGCGCCGATGGATTTTCCGATCCAGTTCCTCTGCATGGTGAGGACACGCTCCGGCCATCCCGGAAGTTTCTCGCACCATTCCAGCAGGTCCTCCGCATAATCCGTGATCTTGAAGAACCACTGCTCCAGTTCCTTCTGTGTGACACCCGGGTCATCGGCATGGCCCCGCCAGCAGGTCCCATCACCCATCACCTGCTCATTGGCTAAAACGGTCTTGCAGATCTCACACCAGTTAACCGTTGACCGTCTCTTATAGGCCAGCCCTTTCTCATACATCTTCAGAAAAAAGAGCTGTTCCCATCGATAATAAGAGGCATCGCAGGTCGCAAATTCCCGGTCCCAGTCATAACTGAAACCCATTC
>JASEGR010000182.1 GCA_030017955.1 Candidatus Eisenbacteria bacterium | reverse complement strand
CCGTTTGCGGGCGGCGTGCGGCACAACAATCTGGTAGCGCTGACTGACTTTTACTGAGGGTATGCGCATTTCAGGCTCCTTGCTAAGCAATTTTTACAAACTGCTAAGCATGAGTCCACTGCAATAACTTGCACTTTACCAACCTATTGCCAGTTCTTGCGGCTGCATCCGACCGAGGAAAGCTGCCAGGATGGCTTTGGCAAAAGAAAAAACAGAGAGGCCCGCCCCTTCTCGGGCGCTTTCTCGTCCCTCTGAAGCCTTCTTTTGCTGTTCTTCCGCCCCCATTTTGGCTTGCAGGTAGCGGTGAATGCGCCGTAGGTTGGCTACGGCGGCTGATCCAATCACCAGGCAGGCAACACGGAACCTGCCTCGCACCGGTAACTTGCCTGCCGGGAAGGGATGTTTCACCGAGCGCACGGTGGCTTCCACCGCCGCCCGTAAGTTGCGTCCCTCTTGCAGATGTTCCCGACTGCGACGACGGCGTTTCGCCATCTGCGCTTCGGACTGGGTGAAGCGCAGATGATGACGTTCATCGCGTTTGCCTGCACGGGCAGGACAGCGTTCCACGAGCGGACAGGTCTGGCAGACGCTCGGCTCGAAGTGGGCGACGAAGGCTTTCTGCTGGCTGGTGGTTTGCACCGAAACGGTCTGCCCCTGCGGGCAGGTGACTTCCACAGGTTTGCCATTCTCGTTGGATTGGAGGGTGAAATCGTCCAGGTGGAGTTTTTCGGGGTTGGGGTCGCGTCCGCGAATGGCGGTCTGGGTGTGTTCGACCTGCTGTTCCTGCAAAACGACATCCGCTTGCGGGCCGCCATGACCGCCGTCGGTGTAGATCGTCTCCAACTCGGTGCGCGCTTTCAGGTCGGGGAGCGCTTCGGCCAGCAGTTGACTGTCATCGGTGGTGTTGGGAGCGACCTGCACTTTGGTAATCAGTTGCAACGGGTTCTCTGAGTCGCAAGTCTCGCTCAGGTTGGCAACGTAGCCCTGATAGCCCTTGCCGCGTTTCTCACGATAAGTGGCTTCCAAGTCATCGGGCGATTGCAGACTGGAGGCGCTCAGCTCTTTAGCAGGCTTGACTGTCACCTTGCGCTCCTTGACCTGGAAGTGTTCGCCGAAGACGCGCTCCAAGACCTGATAAACCGCCTCGGAAGCGTAACCCGCTTTCAGGTCCGCAAGGAGACGCTGCATGACTTCGCCGATGCGCTGCAAATGCGCCCCGACTTCTTCGCCCTTCATGTGGTAGACATACTGTCCGGCGTGTCCCTTGATATAGGGTGCGAATAGTTCGGCGTAACGCGCTTGATCGGCTTCGGACAACATGCGATGGACGCGTTGCAGGACTTCCACCAGCAATTGCACCCGCCCCATCTGGCGAATGCTGCTGGCCAACTGCGTGCTGTCCATGCGCTGTTTGCCGGTCTTGAGATGAAAAGCCGCAATCTGCGTATCGGTCACCTGCTCAAAAGCCTTGTCTAGCAGATTGACGCCCGTCTCCTGGCTATGGCGGCTGAGGCGCTCGCGGAAGTAGTACAGCGTGCGCAACTCGAAGTCGCCTTCGCCCAACTGGCGATAGCCCAGCGCATAGCGTACCTGAATGTCGTAGCAGAACATGTCGTACATCTCTTCGTCCGTCCAGCCGTTGGCCGCTTTGAGAAACTCCAGCCCGACCAGCACGTTGACCGGCACATTCGGACGCGACGGGAAATCGGCGTACAAGACCTCGAACGGTTTTTCATCCAGGCGGCAGAAGAACTCCCGATAGAATGTGCCTGCCCAGGAATTTTCCAGGCGCTTGCGCAGTTTTTCGGGCAGCTCGTCCACGTGGCTGGTGAGCGGAATTTGCAGGTGACGGTGGTTTTTCTTGAACATCTTCTGACCTTCCAGAATGGGATAGCCTGGATTATATTAAGGTTTGCCCGTTTTGAGGAGGGTGCAATTTGGACGAATTTTGTCCTCTCGTTTTTGCAGGGGAGTCATAATTGTAAAGAAATCTGCCCTTCATGACTTGTTTTTTTAAGAGGATGACATTATAATAAAGGCATCTCTGGTAGGCCTAGCAGAGAAATCCAACACGGAAAGGAGGTGAGATTGCCATGTTGTTTGCCCCTAAAGAGAAGGGCCAGGGCCTGGTTGAATACGCGTTGATTCTTGTTTTGGTCTCCATCGTTGTAATTGCCGTTC
>JASEGR010000181.1 GCA_030017955.1 Candidatus Eisenbacteria bacterium | reverse complement strand
CGAGCTTGAAGCCAGGCTGGAGGCGTATCGCGCCGCCCTGCCAAATCGAGATCGCTGAAGTCCCGCAGGGACATCATTAGACTTTTCTTCTACAGTTGAGGGGCATTTGTCGCGGCGGCCGGAGGCGTCTCCGAAGGGGAAAGACTGTCCATGACCGGTTCGGGCTTGGAAATGTAGTGCCACAGAATGGGCCGCTTTTTGCTTGACTTCTCCACAAATGCGCAGTAAAATGGCCGCATCTTGGACGTTTAGCGAGTAGTGCCATTTGTGGAGGCCGTTATGTTCGCGCGACTTAAGCAGTCCGGAAAGTATCACTACCTGCAGTTGGTCGAAAACCGGCGCGAAGCAAACAAGATCAAGCAACGAGTGGTCAGCACGGTCGGAAGAATAGACCAACTGCAACAAGAGGGAAAACTCGAGAATATCATCGGGTCGCTCGCCCGGTTCTCTCAAAAAATGATGCTGCTTGTCGCCGGCAGCAAGAGCAAAACAGAAGCGCGAGTCCATAAGGTCGGCCCCGTTCTGATCTTTGGCCGCCTCTGGGAAGAAGCCGGCATCAAAGAAACGCTGAGGCAACTGCTGGAAGAACGCAAGTTCGAATTCGACGTGGAACGGGCGCTTTTCGTGGCGACGCTGCACAGGCTCATGGCGCCGGGTTCGGATCGGGCCGCGAAAGGTTGGATGCGGCAGTATCGAATCGGAGGAACAGACGAGCTGGAACTCCACCATTTCTACCGCGCGATGGCCTGGCTTGGAGAAGAGTTGCCGCGGGCGCAACAGAAGGATGCGTCCGCGCTTTTCAGGCGGTGTGTAAAGGACCTGGTAGAGGAAAAACTTTTTCTCAGGCGGCGCGATCTGTTCAGTCAACTGGAAATGGTTTTCTTTGACACAACGTCGCTTTATTTCGAAGGGGACGGTGGAGAGACGATAGGCGCATACGGTTACTCGAAAGACCATCGGCCGGATCGGAAACAAATGGTCCTCGGCGCCGTGCTGGATGCGCAAGGATATCCGATCTGCTGCGAGATGTGGCCGGGGAACACGAGCGACGCCAGGACGCTTCTGCCCGTCGTGGATCGACTCGGGAAACGGTTTCAGATTCAAAGAGTCTGTGTCGTGGCTGATCGAGGGATGATCAGTGAAGGGACGATGGAGGAATTGGAGAAACGAGGGTTGCAGTACATCCTGGGCGCGCGGATGAGACAGCAAAAGGAGATCGGAGAAGATTTGCTCTCAAGTAAGGAGGGCTACGAAGAGGTGCGTCCTCAGCGGTCGAAAGCAAAAGACCCGGCGCCACTCAAGGTGAAGGAAATCCGACGGGGCGGGAGACGTTACGTGCTATGCCTGAACGAAGAGGAAAGAACAACAGATGCGCGAAATCGGGAGGTGATACTATCGGCGCTTGAAGATAGGCTCAAAGCGGGCGCCGGAACACTGGTGGGCAACAAAGGATTCCGAAAGTACCTGAAGGTGGAAAAAGGAGCGATACGGATAGATCGGCAAAAGGCGGCACAGGAAGAGATATACGATGGGAAGTGGCTGCTGAGGACGAACACGGAACTTGGCGTGGCGGAGGTGGCGCTGAAATACAAACAGTTGATGATGGTGGAACAATTGTTTCGGGACACGAAATCGCTTCTGGCGACGCGACCGATATTCCACAAGTGTGACGAAACGATTCGCGGGCACGTCTTTTGCAGTTTTCTGGCTTTGGTGTTGCGAGAGGAGCTGAATCGCCGGTTGGAGAAGCTCGATGGGCGCTTCGAATGGGCGGAAGTGAAGCGGGATTTGAAGGCGCTGGCAGAGGTGGAGGTTCAAGAGGGCGAGAAGAAATTCGCTGTGCGTAGCGAATGTGTTGGGACGTGCGGGAAGGTCTTTCAGGCGGTTGGAGTGGCCATGCCGCCGACGGTGAGACAGATAACATAAGGGAAGCAAACAAGCGAGGACATAACATGTAGTGCCAAGAGCGCCGGCGCCCATTTTATATCCTTGAGCGCCAATATGTTGCAAAATCGACTGTAGAAGATCAGTCAAATGTTGCAAGGGCAGCGTCGAGGTCGCGCAGCTTGCGGCAAAATACGTCCGGCCGGGGGACAACCCAGACGGAAGGGACAACCTGCACTACCCGTTCAAGATGCTCGATGTCGACGACAAGGAAGTGCTCGACGCCCTGTTCCTCTATGCCATGCG
>JASEGR010000180.1 GCA_030017955.1 Candidatus Eisenbacteria bacterium | reverse complement strand
GGATAATCGCGGTTGATCCCTGGCCGGCCGATGTTTCCGGTCGTGTCCTTATGAAAACAGCGGCTTCAACAGCGGCAAAAGAACATTCAAGATTTACGTCCCTAAAGTGGACTTGGATATCGACGTTGATGACGACGGCGATGTTGATGATGACGACGAGGCGAAGGAGGAAAGTCCGGGGGCCATCGTCTTCGAGAACTGGGACAACGATGATGGGGACGCGGCCCATACGCCGGACAGGGACGAGACATCCGTGACGGGGGAGAACGATCTCGTTCCCATCTATCCGAAGCTTGAACCAACGCTGACCACCGGCACGCTGAAACTGGAAGCCACAGCCGGAGGATCTCGGGTCAAGGTCTGGACATTGGCCACGAAAGGGACAGAGATCACTTTGCCGAAGACCTGGAATCTGGCGACGGAGACGGTCCCTGCCACGCTTTACCTTGAAGGCTACGATGAGAGCGCATCGGCGAACGACGTTGAATTGAAGTTGAGCTACGCCAACGGCGGCGCTTCAATCTCTGACGACGAACTGAAGATAACGGTTGTCAGACGGAACTTCGGTGTCGCGGTCTACCGCGACCTCGACATGACCGGCTGGACCGAGTACGGACATGCGGGATTGATCACGGGATACACGGGCACCAGGATCAAAGCCAGCCTCACCAATCAACAGAATTGGGTCGTCACTGAAATGGGCCCCCGTGTCGGAGTGCACATCAACAACTTGGCGGCCTTCATTGCGAAGAGGCCGCCATACTACGGCGCTTTTTCTGTTCAGAACCTCACAGATGCCAAGAGAAACGAGATTCTGAGCAACGCGACCAACTGCCTGGCCGAAAGCGTTGAATACTGCTTCATGTACATCCTAACCTACGATGGTGGCAGTTGGGACGGGACCATTGCCGACATTCATGAGATGCGCTGTGATGGCTTGGTCGAAGCCTGCTACGAACTTGCCGGTCAGGATGTGTGGGGCCGAAATGGAACCCACTATCCCATTCAGAACTGGCTTTCCGAACATGACAACCTTGGCAAGGACGAGCCTCAGACAGAACTGTCCCCCATCGTCCAGAGAGGCGGCGTTACCAACAGTCCGACAAGATTCGTTCAGACCGTCTTGTTTCAACCCGGGACATTACCTTGAAGGAGCTATGACATGACCAGGAACGTTGTCATTTTGGCTGCGAGTCTTGCGGTCTCTTGTTCTGCCTACGCTGTCGATGGAAAGGATTCGTATGCGCGGTATCGGTTCATCATAGAAGACAAGAGCATCTTGTCTCAGGCGGAACGTACAGCGAAAGTGCGTCAGCACTTGTGTTCGATGAGTGAAGAAGACTTTTGGGACTTCATCCGCGAACTGGCAAGAGATCCTGAATACGATTGGGAGAAGCACGCAGAAGCGCCGATAGGCATGGCGATGCTGGCAGGAATCTACTACCTGAATCTTGCACGTCTTTTCCATGCATCGCCCTCAGTGCCGCTCTGTGCGGCCCTCTGCGTGCAAGAAGTTTCTTGCACGGCATCACCCATATGGTTACGCGGACTATGACACGCAAAATCGCTCTAGTGCCTGCTACGACGCGTTCATTCGGCCGTGGGGTCGTCCGGGCGGCGCAAGATTCAGGTACTACGGAACGAGTCAAACCAACAAAGTGCTTTCTGTGAAGACACTCGGGCAGCTTTCCGATCGAAGCCTCCCTGATTCATGGAAGTGGGCTATCCTCGACACTCTCCGGCTGCATAATCGCTGTGACCTTTCTGGCGCGGAAACCGCGACTGTGGTGTCTTTACTGTCAGAGGCGGGGGCAAATGGTCAGAATTCGGATAAACTGCGATCGGTATGTCTTCAGAAACTTGGAAGCTTCCTCTTCACCCAGCGAGAAATCACCACGCAGAAGGTCCCGGACTTGAAGGACGCGCTGGAGAAACAAGACCGAGCCGCTTTGCCGAAGAGGGACGACGCCAATGTCAAACAGGCGGCGAAACTCATTGACGCCATCGGCACCTACAAGACGACCCTACAAAAGACGGCGGACGAAGTGAAGGACGAGCAGATCAAGGCCAATCTGAAGAAACGCCTTACGAAGTGGGAACCTACTTCCGTTACGCCGACCAAGTGACCTATCCCCCAGCTTATGGACGTTGACCAAGCCATCGAGATCGTGACGAAACTTGCCGACGGGGTTGACC
>JASEGR010000179.1 GCA_030017955.1 Candidatus Eisenbacteria bacterium | reverse complement strand
ATAGGGGGTAGGAAAGGCTTTCGCCTCCCCTCCCTCCGAACCGTACAGGCGGATTTCCCGCATACGGCTCTCCAGTCAGTGGTTTCCTCATCGGGATTGACGAGTTTGTTCATGAGCTGTGGTTAAAGTGAACAGCCCAAGACCGCCAAAGTAAGCGTTTGGCCATCTCCAATGGTCAGTGCCTTGGCCCTTTCCATGACGACCCTGTCGTTTCCTGAGTATGCTTCTTAGTCTCATGCGTATCCATTTGTCAATCATTTGGAAAGTCTTTCCATTACTGTGCCGAAAGTATTCAAACCAGCCTTTTAAGCTCCGGTTGAGTTTGTCGATTATGCACTCCATGCTTTCGCCGGAAGTGCGCTTCGTCTTCTGCCTGATGCTGTCCTTGAGTTTCTTCATGCTTTTCTTACGCGGCCATCTGGTGTTTCTCTCGAAGTGGTAGCCCAGAAAGTCGAATCCCCCCTTTACGGTCGCGTCAACTATCCGCGTCTTTTCAGGGTGTAAAGTCAATCCTCTTTCTTCTATCCTCGCCTTCAGTAAGGTCAATGCCTTATTTGCTTCTTCCTTTGTCGAGCACAGTATTACCGCATCGTCGGCATATCTGACCATTTCATATCCCTTGAGTTTCATCTCATGATCTAATTTGTTCAGATATATATTAGCCAGTAGAGGACTGATTACTGCTCCCTGTGGCGTTCCGCTTTCCGGTTCCCACTGGTCAAGGCCGTCAATGACGCCTTGTTTCAGATAGCCCTCTATCAGTTCCAATACCCGTCCGTCTGCGACCTGTTCTTTGATGTCCTTCAGCAGTATGTCATGTGAGATAGTATCAAAGTAGCTCTTTATGTCGGCATCTACCACCCATGTCTTTCCGGCCTTCAGTAGTGTCTCTACTCGTCTGAGGGCATCCTTGCACCCCCTGCCGGGTCTGAACCCGTAGCTCTGTTCCGCAAAGGTTTTCTCGAATATTGGTTCCAGCACATTTCTGATTGCTGCCTGCACTATTCGGTCTTTTACCGCTGGAATCCCCAGCGGCCTTTTCTCATCGCTTCCCGGTTTCGGTATCCATACCCTTTTGACCGGCTTGGCCTCGTATCGATTCACTCTCAGACTTTCCTGCAGCTCTCCCAGATACTTTTCTTCTTTGGCTTGAAATGCCTCGGTGCTCTGCCGGTCTATTCCCGCCGCCCCTTTGTTGGCTTTCACTTTTACCCAAGCCGCCTTCAGGTTCTCCCCGGAATATACCTTGTCCATTAAAGCAAACCACTTGCCTCCTTTCACACCTTCTTCAAGTGCCGTCAACATGCGATCCGTCCATACTGAAGGTTCCACCCATCTCCATTTATCACGGGTATGAGTGCCTCCGACTTGTTTAGATATTTCTATCACTATCGCCGGTTTCTCCTTCCTTCATTATGTCCTTCACCCATCCACTTTCCTGCCTCCCTTCGCTCCATCCCGTTTCCGGGGTTTCCTCGCTACTATGGAGGCTCTGTGCTCTGCGCGGGTCACGCCCCCGCACAGGCATCCCTGATTCATGTGCGAGACCTTCAAACCATTCCGTCTCCAACCACCCCTTGCTCCCCTGTCATCGCTTTTACACGCTACCCCTCAGCGTGACAGGCTTCCCCGCCGATGGCGGGGTCCGGGCTTCGCCATTAATGAGCAGGCTCGCCGTTGCAATAGGCCGAATCGAGTTCGTTATCCTACGGACTGGCTTTTCACCTCCCGTTGCTCTCCACCCCACCTTGCGGCGACGCAGTTACGATCGGTTACAGGCCGGAGAGCGTATACCTGAAGGGGACTTCCACCCCTCCGACCTCGCACACTCTCAGGCGCACTCATTCCGGCTTGTCCGGAATCTTTCCGAGAATGTCTTCAGACAAGTCTCTCATGAAAGGATTTTTCTGCCTGATAAGTTCTATTTTGTTTTGTCTGCTCATATTCTTTAACTGTTTTTCTCTGATTATGGCGCTCCGGCTGTCCCGACAAAACTCATAATAGACAAGCTTATGCAGGTAGTATTTGGCTGTAAAGCAGTGAAGATTAAGGTTGTTCTTATGCTCATAGACTCTTCGTATGAGATCATTCGTCACCCCGACATACAAGGTCGGTCTTGTATTGGCCATAATATACACTGCAAAGATATCCTCCCTCACACAGCCATTATATCAGAAAGATTCCGGACAAGCCGGAATGA
>JASEGR010000178.1 GCA_030017955.1 Candidatus Eisenbacteria bacterium | reverse complement strand
GATTTGGATGCCAGCCAATATGACGGGAGGGATTCGCGTGCTAACCTATATCAAGCCGGGAACCAACGAGATCGGGCCGGTTTGGCAGGAGCAGTTTTTCCGGATAGTGGCCGGATCGGAGCCAGTCGGGGGCATCCTGTGACTACTCTCGAACGCGTAGCGAAGGTCGTAGCCGATCATAACGCGCTCGCTGGAATCGAGAACCCGGCAGCGGCGTTAAAGGCGGCGAGAGATGGGCTTCTGGATTCTCCTTGTTCATGCAGGCGGCATTCTCTCGGGCTTGAAAATCCAATTGAATGCCCGCGATGCAAGGCCCTCGCCCTCCTCGGCCCGGAGCCCAAGCCGTGAAGGTCTTATCCTTCGGCGCTGGCGTTCAGACTGTGACGCTCGCCACCATATCCTGCCTGAGCGACTTCGAGCGCCCGGACTTCGCCATCTTTGCCGATACTGGATGGGAGAGCACGGCGACTTATGCTTATCTCGATACCTTCACCGAATGGGCTAGGATTCGCGGCATGGAAATAGTGAGATCAGCTAGGGGCAACATTCGACGCGATGCGCTAGATCCGTCGCACCGCTTCGCTTCGATGCCGCTTTTTACGTCGATGAGCGGCGAGACCGGAATGCTTCGACGCCAATGCACCCGAGAGTACAAAATCGACGTGGTACAAAAAATTATCCGGGCCAGGGCTGGATTGCAACCAGGCCAACACTGGAAAGGCGAACCGTGCGAGCTATGGTTGGGGATCTCTCTCGATGAAGTAGTGCGAATGAAGGAGAATCGTGACAAGTGGATCGTCAACCGCTGGCCGTTGGTTGAGAAGAGAATGACGCGGGGATCATGCATTGAATATCTGAAGGCGCACGGGCTCCCAGTGCCACCGAAATCAGCCTGTATTGGTTGTCCTTACCACGACGATGGTGCGTGGCTCGACATGAAGAAGAATAGGCAGAAAGAATTCGAGGATGTATGTGACTTCGACGACAAAATACGCCGGACCCAGCCCGGCGTGAAGTCCCCAGTTTTCTTGCACCGTTCCCTTGCGCCGCTTCGGGATGCTGATTTAGGCCAGAACCAAGGCGATCTTTTCGCGGAGGAATGCGAGGGCCATTGCGGCCTCTAGGAGAAACGATGACCACCCCCCCTACCCCGCCGCTGACCGAAGCTGAGATTCAAGAGGCGTTGAATCATTCCGAACGTTCCGACGCTTGGGCGCGCAAAGTTCTCGCCCGAGCCCTTTGCGATACCAGGGAGAAACTGGAAGCGGAACAGCAAAAACTCGTCAGAGTGGAATATGCGCGACGTTTCGCAGAAGCTCAGATTGAGGCTCTAACAAAAGAGTATAGCGACGCACGCGTCGAAGAACAAAAAGAAGTCGAAAACTGGAAGCAATCCTTCGAACACAAGCAGGCGGCAGAGCAACAACGGATTGCACGCCGCCAACATGCTCGCTTTTTTCGGCCCGGAGCCCAAGTTATGATCGATCCTCCCATGCCGCTGACCGAAACCGAGATCGACAACGCGTTTACTTGGGCTGATGGGAAAGGGCCACCGATTGATAGCTGCGTCACCGACGAATACTTCTCAATGCTCAAAATACTCGCCCGCGCCCTGCGCGACACCAGGCAGAAGCTGGATCAGATTGAGGCTGAGGAGTTGGAGATCGCCAAAACAAACTGTACGACCGGATGCGCTGCTTGCGGTGCTCTCGTCAATGCGAACACGCCAATCCAGACTCTGAAGAATGCTCACAGGTCTTGGTGTCCATGGCTACGTGCCGAAGCCGCTGAATCCGAAGTCCGAAAATTGCGAGCCAAGCTGGAAAAGGAAAATGAAACGAATCAATCTTGAGACCCTGAAGTCCCTCAGCGCTTGCAAGGAAGCCATCCTGATAGCTGCGAGGCATTCGGCAATGCTCGACGACGGAGTTTCCCCATCTGAGTTTCTGTGCGGCATCGAGCGCGGCGACTGGCTGATTTGGTGGCTCTGGAATAGCGGCCAAGCAACCATAGAGCAAGTTGTTTTACTCGGCTGTGTGGCTGGAAGGCGTTCGCTGCGATTCGTTAGAGAGCAGGATGAAACCGTATTGAAGGCTGTTTTTGATGCGGCCGAAGCCGTTGCTGACGAAAATAACGAACAAACGCGATTGGCGTCGTCGGCGGCGCGGTCGGCGGCGTGGTCGGCGGCGTGGTCGGCGGCGTCGGCGGCGTGGGCGGC
>JASEGR010000177.1 GCA_030017955.1 Candidatus Eisenbacteria bacterium | reverse complement strand
CCATGCTCTGGCATACTATATCTTGTATTTAGTGGAGTCAAGGGGATACCCCAATAGGTTTATTCATCGGACGAGTTCTCAACGTTCCTGCAAGTTCTTGCTCTATCCGTTTTCGAGCCAGCCTTATGTACTTGGGAACGATCTCGGCACCGGCGCCCCTGCGGTTATGCCGGACGGCCGCTATGACAGTCGTCCCAGCACCAAGGAACGGGTCAAAGACCCAATCACCTTCATCGGTCATCGAAAGAATGAGCCGTTCGATCAGCTCCACAGGGAACTGACAAGGATGATCGGTTTTCTCCACATGATTACTCTTGACGTTTGGAATAGCCCATAGGTCTCCCGGATTCTTCCCGAGGGGATTGCAGGAATACTTGCCGGCCTTTGGACCCTTAAAATATTTCTTACCGGGATATTTCTGCGGCACTCTTATTGCGTCAAGGTTGAATACATACTCGTCTGATTTTGTGAACCAAATAATGGTCTCGTATCGCCCCGAAAGACGGCGTGCGCAGTGCAACCCATGCTCAAAGTGCCAAATTATCCTATTTCGCAGTCTCAAGCCCAAACCGTCAAAGATCGGATAAAGGACCGTATCAAGAGGAATGATAGAACCGTTTTGCACATAATTCCCTACCTGCCAGCAAATACTCCCTCGCGGGGAGAGGCAACGTACACACTCTTGTATAACAGAAGCCTGTTGTTCAAGATATCTTTCAAGCTTGAGGCGTCTTTCATACTCCTTACCAATATTGTAGGGAGGTGACGTAACAACGAGTTGGAGCGACTCATCGGGAATCGACCTCAACAAGCGCAGGCAATCGCCAGGAAAAACGACAATATTCTCAGACGGTGAGAATGATTCGGCTATCCTCGGAATTTTGAACACGGGACCATGATACCTGTTTGCCAGAATAAGGTCAATTAGGGTAAGACTCCAGCCTTCTGTTGAGAGGTTTCGACCTCTGGCCTCGCGTCCTCCGCTCAGCCACAGTCCTCTCCACGAATCCAGTGGTAATCTGGTACATCAAGGGCAACCGTCTTCGTTCCGTTCCTCTTCAGGCGTTCCTCAAGTGCAACAAGTTCAACAAAATAGATGATTGCGGCTCGCGCGAGCCGAAGACTATCTATCATGACGTGGCTGAAAGAAACAAGGGAGCAATGCTCTACATAATCGGAAGGACGACTAGGATCAGCCCCCAGGTCGTGAAGCACCGTATATCCATGAGTACCCGCATCGCGAAATAGCTTCTTCTCAAAGAGAAAGCCCTCGCCACTAAGGTCAAGAGCCATCTCTGCCATAGCCACGACTACCAAATTTCCGCGCATTAGGCTTTCTCGAATGTCCGCGTGCCATATTCGCTCCTTGCTCTTGCCAGATTTTCTGGAAAACCATCTGTTTCGGAATGAAATGGATCGTTTGTGATCCTTCAACCCCAAGTACTCAGTTACTGCGATTGCAATCTTATCAAGGATGTCCATACACATTCGCTGAGCCGAGATAAGCATGGACGGGCGGACACCGTAGACAGCATAGTCGAGAGTGTCCGAATACGAGCCGCTATCGTTTATCTCGCAGTTGTCAGCATCAAAGGCCATTCGGCGCGCCAGCAAGTACTCTCCTTTGAGAACATTGAACATGGCAAATAGAGGAGGGATACCACCTCCCTTGTCTGCCGGTTCTATCAACGAATGAATCCTGAGTGCGTCCCATCTCTTTGGTGACACATCCAAGCCTTCGATGGTTGGAGCCAGGGCCAGGCGATTCTTCGCAACGAACCGTTCATACTCTGAAACGCTCTTCGATTGTCGTTCTGGTACGTCGAGATCGAGATCAAGGATTTTCCTCAGGTGCTGATAAGCCTGCTCACCAGTCAACTCACGCAAACGTGCCTCGTGGATGCGGGATTCCTTCAGATGCTTTGAGGCAGCAGCTTGGAGATCCTCTTTCTTGCCAATTCCTCTATCAATCGATCGCAACAACACTTTTGCTGCCCCCGTGGACGCAACAGCATTAGTTCTGTCCAGTTCCAATGCCTTCAGGTAGCTGTCGTATGCCTCCACCCAGCGGTTTGCCCTATTCAGGGCATTCCCGAGATTCGTGAATGCTCTGGCCTGCATTTCTGGCGATGTGCCCTTGGTCGCCGAATGTAGGAACAGATATCTAGCTTCACGACGCAAATCACAGGTGGCTAGCCTGAATTATGCACGCGTTTACTGAAAAAAGAGTGCCATCGTCCTCGGGAG
>JASEGR010000176.1 GCA_030017955.1 Candidatus Eisenbacteria bacterium | reverse complement strand
ATCATGAAGACAGCGGCTTCAACAGCGGCAAAAGAACATTCAAGATTTACATCCCCAAGTGCGACATGGATATCTGGAACGGCGGGAGCGATCTGGACAATGGACAGACCGCCGGAAGTCAGGGCGCACAGGTTCCCGAAGGTAGCGAGGTCTCGACCGGGGCTTACGTCTTGGTCAACTGGGACGATGACGACGCCGACGGGACGATGAACAACGACGGCACATGGTCGGCGTTGCCGGTGCCGGACTTGGCCGAGAACTCGGTTGCCAACGAAGACAATCTCGCCAAGTTGAAACCCACCGTCGAACCTCTGTTGGATACCGGCACCATTGAGTTGGAGGTGTCCGGCGCAGACGCGGGCAAAGTAAAACTCTGGACGCAGAGCACCAAGGGAACACAGGTCACGCTAACCTCGAACAAGAAGACTTGGAATCTCGCCAACTCGACGGAGAAGACCGACTTCCAGACCTTCATGAATGACGGCTACTGGATCGAGGGAACGGATGTCGGAACGGCTGAGCGCGGGGTTACGTTCACCGTGCGTTACAAAGACACTGGCGGGACCGAAATCTGCAGGGACGACAACAAGGCAACCATCGTCATGATCAATCTCGCCAACGCCGTTTACCGCGACAACATGATTGATTGGTGGGGTATTGGTATTCAGAACGACAGGGGACATGCAGCGTTGGTGTGGCGATATGCGGGGACCTGCACGAAAGCCGACCTGACCAACGATGTGAATTTCATCCTGATCGAAATGGGTGGGCCAACAGACACCCGAAATCTCACCACCATGACTCAACAACCAGGAGTTCCGGCCTATGGGTGCTTCAGAAATCCAGCGATGACGTATGTTCACCGTCTCCGGATAATCCAAGCCGCCCGCGCATTGGTGGACAGATCCCCTATCAACTACACGCCGTGGAATGCCGCCCTTCCTGAAACATGGAATGGCCATCTCGATACCGTCGCTGGTCTGCGCTGTGACGGGTTGGTCGAGGTCTGCTACGAGATCAATGGGGTGGAAGTGTGGGGGATGGAAAGGGATCCTGACGGTCACACCGTCCACTACCCGATAAACGATCAGGCTGACAACTGGAGTTACAGTCCCACTTGGGGCACATGGTCCGCAGGAGCAAACGGCCTACCGGACAACCTCGAAGAACACAATGATTTCGACGCTATTGGCTGGGCCGATACCTTGATGCCAGCAACTCAATGCGGAAACGTTGCTCCGGTCGAAGCGGACACCCAGTTGGAAGAACAGAACCTTTGCCAGCCGATAGGCAGCACAGGAGGGAATTGAGATGAGATTACGAATACTTTTTGCCTGCTGTCTCCTTGGTCCGTCTCTGCTCCATGGGGAGACCAGCGTATGGACGAGAATCGAAGAACTTTTGCAGCACGATACGCCCCAGGGGAATCCGCAACTTGAAGCATACCTCAAGACGCTCACGCGTCCGCAAATGATCGAAGCAGCCCGCGAATGTTGCAAGAAGGCCGAAGCTCGCGTTCCAGAGGCAACATGGGAAGGGTGTGCCATTCCGGTAAGTATTGCTCTTTTGTTCTATGTAGATGCGGACGGTGGCCTCGCCAAGGACGCCTTGAACTCTTTGTTTGACTGCATTGCGTCCGAGAAGGAGGGACAACTTATCCGGGAATCATTGGTGGGGCTTCTGCGTCAAAGGTACTGGAGGCAGTTGACCACTGATCAGCGGAAGCAGTGCAAGCAAAAGTTCTTCACGGTGTTGTCAGACAAAAATGCGCCTGTGCGACTGAGAGCCTTGACTTGCCGGGAACTCTCGTTGGCGATAGCCGAGAATCACCGCGACATTATACTCTCGGACAAGAACGTGCGGCCGCTCAGGAACGATAAACAGAAATGGTGGAATCTTGACGATCTTATTCGCAAGGGAGAAGTCCGACTCGATCCTGAGACGCGGAAGGCATTGAAGACACTCCGTAAGGAGATCCAGGACATCACGCCGACTCTCACCGCGCTATCTCAGGATGCCGCCGAATCGCCGGAAGTAGGAGGCCGGGCCAAAGGTGCGTTGAAGACTTTTGCGGACTTGCCGGTTGTGCCCGAACAGTGACTATCGGAACTCATGGACGTTGACCGAGCCATAGTGATCGTTCACAAACTTGCCGACGGGGTTGATCCGACCACCGGCGAACGCAAGGGCGACGGGAGAAGGCCCAGATCAGGGGCCGGCTCGATTGACGGCGGCGGGATTTTCTGCGACGCGTCGCCCGGCGCGAAGGTTGTCAACAGCATC
>JASEGR010000175.1 GCA_030017955.1 Candidatus Eisenbacteria bacterium | reverse complement strand
AAAAAAAAAGTCAGTGCCCATGCCATTCGACACACGACCGCCGTCCACCTTCTTCGCTCTGGTGTCGATATTAACACAATCCGTGCCTGGCTGGGGCACGTGTCGCTTAATACTACCAATATTTATGCTGAAGTTGATTTGAAGATGAAGGCGAAAGCATTGGCCCGTTGTGAGATATCAGGATCAGAACAAGTCGGCAAACTGTGGCACGAGAATCGGGGAGTGATGAACTTTCTGAAAAACTTGTAGCATATCAGCCCGGAAACGGGATCTTAGTTATGTGACGTAGAAAATGGAAAATCCGTTGAAAAGAAAGACCTTTTTTCGTCTACGTCACATAACTGCGGAGGTCACATAATGGCTCTATATCGGTCGGACCACAGGTCGGGGGAAGAATGATCAGACCGGCAAGGCGAACCGTTCCCTCAAGGATGTTCTGGGCTATCCTCTCTCCAGGGCTTTCCGCGATCATCTTTGCGGAGGTCGGGCATGAAGCCTCCGAAGCTGATCGAGTTGAAACCAGCGGACGTGGAGGCCTTCCTTATGCGGGTGGAAAAAGGGGCCCTGCAGGAAGGTGATTATGAGATCATCAAGTCCATTGTGGAGACCCTCGCCTATCTCAGCCAGGCGGTCGATGAGAAGGCCACGGCGATCAAACGTCTGTTGCGGGTGATCTTTGGCGCCAAGACAGAGACGCGCGAGAAGCTCTTCAAGATCGGAAGCAACCCGAAAGAGGTCGACAACCCGCAAGAGGAATCTGAACCGGAGAAGCAACCAGGTCACGGCAGAAACGGTGCGGATGCTTACAAAAAAGCCGAGCGGATCAAAGTATCCATCCAGGATCTGAAGGCTGGCGAACCATGCCGGGAATGTCTCAGGGGGAGACTTTATCCAGTCAAGAAGGCTGGGACCCTGGTGCGGTTCGTGGGTAGGGCCCCTCTGGCCGCCAAAATCTATGAGATGGAGAAGCTGCGCTGCAACCTCTGCGGCGAGGTCTTTACGGCCCAGCCCCCGAACAACGTCGGTTCCGACAAGTATGACGAAACCGCCGGGGCCATGATTGCCATGCTGAAGTATGGCAGCGGCGTTCCTTTCTACCGGATCGAGAAGCTTCAGGAAAGCATGGGGATACCGCTGCCGGCGTCAACCCAGTGGGATATAGTAGAGAATGCCGCCAACTGGGGCACTCACCCCGCCTATCGGGAACTGATCCGTCAGGCCGCCCAAGGCAATGTCATCCATAACGACGATACCCCCATGAAGATCCTGGAGTTGCTAAAAGAGATCAATGAGAAATCGTCTCGAACAGGGATGTTTACCACCGGCATGATGTCAATCGTAGAGGACCGCAAGATCGCCCTGTTCTTTACGGGACAGAAACACGCCGGGGAAAATATGACGGATTTGCTCAAACAACGGCAAGCCGAACTGGACCCGCCGATTCAGATGTGTGACGCCCTCAGCCGCAATGCTTCCAAGGAGTTCGAGACCCTCCTGGCCAACTGCCTGGTCCACGGGCGGCGGAACTTCGTGGACGTGGCGGCAAACTTTCCTGAAGAGACGGCTCATGTCATTGACCAGATCGCGTTGGTTTACAAAAATGATGAAACAGCCAAAGAGCAGAACCTCTCACCCCAGGAGCGGCTCCTCTTCCATCAGCGGGAAAGCGCACCGGTGATGAAGAATCTTAAACAGTGTCTTTCTGAACAGCTCCATCAAAAGAAGACGGAGCCGAACTCCGGATTGGGAAAGGCCATCGCCTATATGCTCAAGCACTGGGATCCTCTGACTCTGTTTCTGAGAGTCCCCGGAGCGCCCCTGGACAACAACCTCTGTGAGCAGACCCTGAAAAAGGCCATCCTCCACAGGAAAAACTCGCTCTTCTACAAGACCGAACACGGCGCGTTCATCGGTGATATGTTCATGAGCCTGATCCACACCTGCAGCCTGGGGGATGTCAATCCCTTCGACTACCTGGTGGCCCTCCAGAAACATTCCTTCGAGGTCTTCAAAAACCCTCGGAACTGGATGCCCTGGAATTACCAGGGCAGCTTACCTGTCAACGATTCCTGATGAACCTGCTCCACCCAATATTTTAAATCAAACGCTGCCTACGGCGCCACAACCGGGAGGACTGGGGAACGTTTGCCTCCCAGCCTCACCCCCGGCAAATTTCTTTCCGCTATACAGGCTTGCCGGAAGGACACTTTTCTCTCGCCCGCTGCGCTAGAGCACGCAGAGCACACAGAGCACACAGTTCAATTTGAAATATAACGTAGCGTCGTTTGGGACGTGGACAAGCGAGGCAAAATGAAGACCATTTACAGAATCACAAATTTTCCATACTGAATAAAATGGTCATCGAAGGCAAAGACGGTATTAATATCAAGACGCTCCA
>JASEGR010000174.1 GCA_030017955.1 Candidatus Eisenbacteria bacterium | reverse complement strand
ATTATATCCGTTGCCGTCCCGCCTCCGTGGAGGAAATTCCTGAAAGCAAGAACCTCTTAATTAAGTACCTCGTGGAGGATGAAAAGAAGGTCTCCCGTGAATACGACATGGTCGTCCTTTCTACGGGTGTCGACCCCCCCCATTCTGCGATCAAGATTGGAAAAACCTTCGGGATTGCCTTGAATAGGTTTAATTTCTGCCAGACCTCGATTTTTAAACCGGCAGAATCGATCCGCGAAGGGGTCTACGTGGCTGGGCCCTTCACGGAGCCCAAGGACATTCCAGAAACGGTGATGCAAGCATCGGCCGCTGCCTCAAAGGCGCTCTCCCTGTTGAAGGAGACAAGGGGCAGTCTTATCGTCCAGAAAGAATATCCTCCCGAGCGGGAAATCGCCGGCGAAGAACCCAGGGTGGGCGTATTCGTCTGCCACTGAGGGTCGAACATTGCGGGCTTCGTGAAAGTCCCTGATGTCGTTGAGTATGTGAAAACTCTCCCCAATGTCGTTTACGCCGAGAACAATCTTTACACCTGCTCGAACGATACTCAGGAAAGGATCAAGGAGAAGATCAAGGAACATCAATTGAACCGTGTCGTCGTGGCTTCCTGCACACCCAGAACCCATGAACCCCTCTTCCGAAATACCATCCGGGAGGCGGGTTTGAACCCCTATCTCTTTGAGATGGCGAATATCAGAGACCAGTGCTCCTGGGTGCACATGCATGAATTTGAAAAGGCGACGATCAAGTCAAGGGACCTCGTCCGAATGGCGGTGGCCAAGGCTCGATTGCTCGAGCCTCTTCAAAGACAGTCTGTTCCAATCGTGAAGTCGGCTCTTGTCATCGGCGGCGGCCTTTCCGGGATGACCTCCGCCCTCGAAATCGCCAATCAAGGCTTCGATGTCTACCTGGTGGAACGGGAAAAGGAGATCGGCGGCAACCTCAGGCGCATCCATTACCTGCTGAACGGAGAAAAACCTCAGCAGGAACTCAAGACCCTGATAGCAAAGGTGAAAGAGAACGACAGAATCCATCTTTTCACGGAAGCGAAGATTGAAACGATTGAGGGCTCCATCGGAAACTTCAAAACAAAGATCGCCATCAACGGAGATTCGAGGGAAATCGAGCACGGGTCAGTCATCGTCGCCACCGGCGCGAAGGAATACAACCCCACCGAGTATCTTTATGGGCAGGATAAACGGGTTCTCACCCAACTCGAATTGGAGCAACAGTTGGCGGCAGGGAATGGGTTATTGAAGTCCATTGGCGGAAATTCGAGGACGGTGGTCATGATTCAGTGCGTGGGCTCCCGTGATGATGAAAGGCCCTACTGCTCGAGACTGTGCTGTACTCATGCGGTGAAGAATGCCTTGAAGTTGAAGGAGCTTTCCCCCACAACAAATGTCTATGTGCTCTACCGGGACATCCGGACGTACGGGTTCAAAGAGAGCTATTACACGGAAGCGAGACAGAAAGGCGTGGTCTTCATCCGATATGACAAGGACCAGAAGCCCGGAGTCTCTAAGAACCACGATGGGTTGAGGGTGGATGTCTACGATCAAACGTTGGGGATTCCCGTGGAGATCGCAGCCGATCTTGTCGTTCTCTCGACAGGGGTCGTTCCTCATGAGGATAATAAGACGATTGCACAGCTCTTGAAAGTCCCCCTCAACAGCGAGGGGTTCTTCCTCGAGGCCCATATGAAACTGCGGCCGGTCGATTTCGCCACCGACGGGGTCTTCTTGGCGGGGCTGGCCCATTATCCAAAAACGATTGAGGAAAGCATCATTCAGGCCCAAGCCGCATCTGCCAAAGCTGCTACGATCCTTTCAAGGGAGAGCATCGAACTGGAAGGGAATATCTCCCAGGTGGTGGATGAGAATTGCGACGGGTGTGCATACTGCGTCGATCCCTGTCCTTACAAGGCGATCACCCTGCTCGAATATATGAGGGAGGGGGCCATCAAGAAAACGGTTGAGGTCAACGAAACGGTCTGCAAGGGTTGCGGCTGCTGTCAGGCCACTTGTCCGAAGAAGGGGATCTTCGTGAGAGGATTTAAGCTGGAACAGATTGGAGCGCAAGTCGATGCTGCTTTGGGGGTGACGTAATGAACGAGAAATTTGAACCGTTGATCATCGGATTCTGTTGCAACTGGTGCTCTTATGCCGGAGCTGACTTGGCAGGAGTATCCAGGATCCAGTATCCGACCAGCTTAAGAATCATCCGGGTGATGTGCTCGGGCATGATCCATCCAAATCTGGTCGTAGATGCCCTGACAAAGGGGGGCGACGGTGTTTTAATCTGCGGATGTCACCCTGGAGACTGCCACTATCAAGACGGAAATCTGAAAGCAGAGAAGAGGGCCGAAGCCATCACACTCATGCTGGAGGATTTTGGCATTGAGCCTGAACGATTTCGATTGGAATGGGTTTCCGCCGCAGAAGGCACCAGGTTTGC
>JASEGR010000173.1 GCA_030017955.1 Candidatus Eisenbacteria bacterium | reverse complement strand
CGGCCATCATGAAGACAGCGGCTTCAACAGCGGCAAAAGAACATTCAAGATTTACATCCCGAAAGTAGGCATGACTGCCTACCGTCCGACGACTGAGGGACCGGCTTACAACAACCCATTCCAACGGCGGGAAATCCCGGAGGCCCAGGAGGAGACGCCAGGAGCCGGAATCCGGGTCAACGGGGATGACGACAACGTCAACAGCACCCCCGACCGGAACGACACGGCGGTCAACAACGAGAACGACTTGATCGAAGTGGTTCTCGACGCCGCGCCGCCCGCCCCGGCCTCCGGGTTCAAGTACGTTCTGAAACGGAGCAGCAGCAATATCAAGGTCTGGAACAGCCAAACCAAGGGCACGGCCTGGCTTGACGCCAACGACGAGACGAATCTTACCTTCAGCACCACGCCAATGACGGTATGGGTGGAGAACCCCAACGGCGGGACTGCCGACTTGGAACTACAGGCCAAGACCGATTCCGGGACGGTCGTTTGCTCCGACAAGGTCCATTTCTACCCGTTCACGAGCATCGTGATTGCGCTGGGTGGAGAGGGCCAAGACCCGGCAGATCCGGCGAACGCAAATCATGGCACGTTCCAATTGGCTGTTGATCTCTACGAACAGGGATACGACGTCCACATGTATAATGAAGACAGCGTTGCTGGCAACGGCGCGGGTGCAACATACGATGAGGTTATTAGCGCCATACAGCACCGGAATGTCAATCAGGTGGCCATCTTCGGGTACAGTCACGGCGGCGGCTCGACACACGATCTTGCCGAGCGTCTCGATAACAACCGTGGGACAATAGGCGCTTTTACGATACCGTTTACCGCGTACGTCGACGCCGTCACGCAAGGCGCGATAACTCAGGAGAACAGACGTCCTCCGGGATCAGGCTTTCACGTGAATTTCTACCAAGAAGGCTCGCTGGCTGACGGCGGATTGGATGGGGCCCCATTGACAATCCTCCTGGTGCGGACTTTGAAGATGATGTGGACGATCCGATGGTAACCCATACCCATTATACCGTCGATGATGATGCAAACGTACTTAACGGGATTGAGACTCGACTCACTCCGAGAATCAATCGGTAACGACATGGAGGATTTTTCAATGTGCGAGAAGACTTTAGATATATTCAGGCGATACCGTTTCGTATCCGCGGTCTGTCTCTTGCTGGCGTCAGGCGTGTTCGCCGCAGAGCCCCCGGGAAAAACAGACGAGATGCAAGGCAACGCTCTTCAGCTTGATGCCGCTGTGCAGGCATACATTCAAGGCCTTCTGTCGACCAATGAGCAGGAAATGTTTTCGGGCACGGAGGATCAGCTCCGAAACAAGTTGGAACAACTTAAGGGAATAGTCGGTGGGAACCAGGCGAAACTCGTCGAGCAGTTGTTTTGCTATCGCGTAAATGCCCAAGGCATGAGGGAAGCCCTGCTGCCCATGGTCATCATGAAGCAACTCGGAGTGTCTGACGATGCCTTGGTTCAAGGAATGTTGCCATATCTGGAAAGTTCTGATACGCACGTAGTGAAGGAGGCATCAGAGTGGCTTTGGGGGACAGATAAAAATCGGGCCACAGGAGGATACGACTTTCGTCGTTACAAAGCTGTCCTTGAAAAAGCCAAACCAAGGGTTCCGCCCGGTCTAATCCGGTACATGTATGATCGCGATCCGCAAACGGCCGTTGTGACCGTTGTGCAGATGTACGACCAGAACGCCCCAGAGTCGGAAGTTTCCACCAAAGCCAAGAGCGGGGTCAAGGAATCGGTGGACTATTTCATCGGTCGGCCCGAATGGTGGGCGCATCTGTACGTTGCGGCGATGATAGAGAAGGAGCCGTATCTGCGGACGCCCGAAATGATGAAGAAACTTGAGCAGGACGACAATCCGCTGGTACGTGAAAAGATGTCCAAACTGAATGACAAACTCCAACCCAAGTGATTCCCGCATGGACGTTGACCAAGCCATCGAGATCGTGACGAAACTTGCCGACGGGATTGACCCGACTACCGGCGAACGTCTGCCGCCTTCATCCGTTTACCAGCAAGCCGACACGGCGCGGGCGTTGCATCTTGCGCTTGAAGGACTCGACCGGTTGAAGCGGGTGAAAGACCGCGTTCGCTCGGGCCTGCCGAACGCGGGCCGTTCGTGGACGAAGGACGAAGAAACGCGGATGCTGCAACAGTTCGGCGCGAAGGTTGTCACCTGAATCTTGCACGGACTTCCCCTTTTGGGTAACTACTCAGCAGGCATCCCGCGGCGGGATGCCTGCTGAGGTAAAAGGGGCAAGCCCGCGCTGGAGTCATGGGTAAAGATCACGAGGTGTTGACTGCCGGCACGAAGGGGTTGCCGAGGAACACACGCTGCAACGCATCCAACGCGTTGAGTCCGTTTTTGCGGGCGGTGGAGACGTATCCGCGTGCGTATTCCGCGATGATCCGGACACTGAATCCGCGATCATTCCGGACACCGA
>JASEGR010000172.1 GCA_030017955.1 Candidatus Eisenbacteria bacterium | reverse complement strand
GAGGCGTTAGTATAAACTAGCCTTCAAAGTGGTTCGAAAAACGGGGCGCACCGCCCCTGTTCTCAGATCCGGCTGATGTCCGGGCACACTTCAAGCGATGGAAGACCTCCTTCAAAAGAAACGGTGTCCTGAAGGTCGTCACTCAAGCCCAAGCCCTATTGGAGCACGGCCCCGTCGTTGATTCCGAAACCGCCCGCTCCGAGATCAGCTACTTCCAAACCAACGCCTCCCGCATGCTCTATCGCACCTATCGACGTAACGGCTGCTTCATTGGCTCTGGCGTTGTTGAGGCCGGCTGCAAGACCGTCATCGGCCAGCGCGCGAAGCAATCCGGCATGTTCTGGACCGTCTCAGGCGCAGAAAATGTTCTCAGCCTTCGATGCCTCGCCATGGATAATGCCCTCGACCAATTCTGGCAACAACGCAAAATCGCATGACTCCTCCCCATCTCAGTAACTTTCTTGTCCCGCACCCGCTCTTCGGCGCTGATTCATTTCCGTGGTATCCAGCTTGGTTTGCGGGCAGTTACCAAAGAGAAGGCCTTTCGGTGACCCTTTGACGACATCGCATCGTAGAAGCCCTGGGTGGTGGCCAGGCGTGGGTTCGGCTGGCGCTGGATCCAGTGTGGCGCCAGCTCGTCGCATCGCGTCGGCCTTCTTATGCGGTTTTTGTCCATCGGCCCGCCGATTTCCTCTAGCCTTCCTCCTGCCGCTCGGTTACCCTTGCGACATTGGCTTCGAGTAGTAGTTCTTTCACGTTTTCACGCGCGGTCCTCCTACAGGGGACTTGCACCCCATTTGCAACGCGCCCATGTTGGGCGCACACAAACGGCTGCACGGAACGGGAAGACCCGCCCGTGAGCCGTCACGAACGCGGCGCGGGTTCTACCCGCCACGCATGACCCGTGTCGTGTTGTGCATGTGAGATGTAAAGGCGTGGAGGTAGATGTGTGAGAATATGGCAAGAGACAAAACTTCCGCATCAGACGATAGGTTTTGAAATGCCGGACCTGCCGGGGCAGCCATTCAGACTTGTTGTCCCCGAACTCATCTCAGATTACGGCGGAGCGCTTTTCCCCTGGGCCCATCCGAGTCCGGAATGGGAAATAGCCGAGAAGTCAGCCCGGTGCTTGATCGAGATCAGAGGAACGATCCGAATGTCGGCAGAAGTGCTGTTCTGCGGCCAGAAGATCGACATTGTTGTCAGTGTCACGAACTTGTCGGAACGTATTTGGGAGAAAGTGAATCTCTTTACCTGCTTTGCTTACTATACAGCGCCGCTGTTCAATGACCCGGATCTGGTGAGGACCTACTTCCCTGTTGCCGCAGGCAGATGGAAATCTGTTGCCGACCTGTTTGTCGAACACGATCCCGGGGACGGGCCGTACACCTTCTTTCCGGTTCGCCACGGCCCGGTCCTGTCGGATCTCTGGGTATGCCGGGCGATCAACCAGAACCATTCTCAGGAAGTCTTCTGGGGAACCGCGTGCGTGGCGTCTTCATGCAGCCAGAGGGTGGCGGGAATGATCTCGGCAAGGCCCCGCGTATGTTTTCAACAACCGTCGTGAGTGTTGCATTCACGCGGACCCGTTTCTGGGGACTATCGTGCCCGGTGAGACAATACAGGGCATCAGCACCATTCACATTTTTCGCGGGTCGGTGAAGGACTTCGACGCAGTCCGTAACAGTGTAGTGCGCCATGGGATTGTTGCCTGTTCTGAAACCCAGGGAAGCCGCGCGTGTTCTTGAACGACTCGGCTTCGTCCAGGTCGTCAGCGAGGATCGCATCGGCAGTTCCGTCATCCGGACGGTCGCCAGACAACGGCGCCGGACCACGGCTCACGCGACCTCTCGCCTGTCATCCTCAGGCAGATCGTCAAGGACATCGGGCTGACACCGGACGAATTCCCGGATCAGCGTTGAGGAAGCCCGAACCAGCCGTCGGTATCGCCCTCCGCTGCGGTGATGTCCGATACTTCCTGTAAAAGTGGAGAAGGTGTAACCTCCTGAAAAACAACAAAAAAGCGTGGTCGAGGTAACGGCCGCGCAGGGAGGTTACACCGACGAAGAGGGTAGCACCGAGTGAGCGGATGGAGCAAGAACTGTTTACGGGGCTTCGGACGGGCGGGGATCCGCTGGGGGAGGCGGCGCGCCGCAGGGCACGGATGATCCTGCAACGTGTCATGGAATGGGAGGTGGAAGACTTCCTGGGACGGAGGCGCTACGAGCGGTCCGGAGACGGAGCGCTGCGGGGACATCGCAACGGCTATGAACCGAAGAAGGTCCACATAGCCGAGGGCAGCATCGAATTGCAGGCGCCGCAGGTGCGCAATGCCCTGGAGCCGTTCGAGTCGGCCTGGCTGGCGGCGATCGGGAAGCGCTCGTCGCGGCTGCTGGAGCTGGTGCCGATGCTGTGCGTCAAGGGCATGAGCCAGCGGGATATCGTGCGTATTCCGCGATGATCCGGACACTGAATCCGCGATCATTCCGGACACCGAA
>JASEGR010000171.1 GCA_030017955.1 Candidatus Eisenbacteria bacterium | reverse complement strand
GAATGTCCAGTAAGTCTGATCTCCTACCTTCACTTCACGATATGCGTTGGCAGGAATGAGCGCAACCAAGTCTTCGACACTGATGTGCGGCCCAGCCAGAGGGATGCGTTTTCCATCAGCATCCTTCAACACAAAACTGTTCGTTTCCAGGTTACGGTTCTTTTTGAGGATGCTAATCCAGTCTTTCTTGCGGCGGCTAAGAACAGCGATAAACCCTTCCGCCAGGTACCAACTGTCAATTAGAACCACGCTGAACGGCAGCTTGTGCCGTATGGCAGATTCCACGAGTTCCTTCGCCAGAGCGATTTTGGTCTGAAACTGTTGGTGTAAAGCCTGAAACTCCGGGTCTTGGAGCAAGACAGGATCAACGACTTTGTGAAACTGCACCCGTTCTTTTTTCTTCTTGGGAATCTTCCGCTCGGGAAAATGCTTATGCACGAACTTTTCCCAGCCGGTCACTTCTTCGTAACGGCGATACAGCCGCAGGTCTACCGGAAACCGCACCGGACCGCTTACGTAATGGCTGGTAACAGGATTATGCGCCAGCGGGTAGGTGTTAACCTTCAAGACATCGTAGAATCGCTAACATAGAAATCTTCAAGACATCGTAGAAAGTTCCTTAACAATCGAACCTTCAACACATCGTAGAATCCGGCCTACTCGGCTAACATTCACCTGCAACTGATCCCGATCGAAACAGGTGAAGAATATGAGTACAACCGAGTATGCCATCAGGAAAACAGCCGTTCATCTTTTGCGCAGTGGGAGGTCTCCCGCTGAAGTCACCCAAGAACTGAACTGTTCGCTGGCTTGGGTGTATAAGTGGCGAAAGCGTTTTTTCGCCGAACGAGATTGGCAAGCCCTTCATGACCAGCCGCGTGCTCCGAAACGTTGTCCCAAGAAACTCCCGGAAGCGGTTCGGCAAGCCATTCGCCAAGAGCGAAGCGAATTAGAGGCAGAAGCCGCTGAACCGGGGAAGCTCTCTTACATTGATGCGCATGCAATTTCCGCCCGCTTGCGAAAGAAGAAGGTCTCTCCTCTGCCCGGTATCACCAGCATTGAGCGGGAACTGCGGGCAGCAGAGATGACACGGCCTCGCAAGCCAATGGAGACAGTGGAAGTGGTTTATCCCCACTTGCACCCGACCCAGCCCATGCATCTGATTCAAGTGGACATTGTGCCGCACTATTTACGGGGCGGTCCTTGTGTTTCCTGTTTCAACGCTATCGACGTGGTTTCTCGTTATCCAACCGGACAGCAATCTCTTACCAAGCGTTCGGAGGATGCTGCGAATTTCCTGCTGTATGTCTGGAAAGAGATAGGCATCCCCGAGTTTACTCAGGTGGATAACGAAAGCTGCTTCAGCGGCGGCTTTACCCATCCAGGCGTCCTAGGCAAAGTGCTGCGTTTGGCCTTGCTGGTCGGAACGCAGTTGGTCTTCTCACCGATCCGCCATCCCGAAAGTAATGGCACCGTCGAGCGCTTTCATCAAGACTATTCAAAGAATGTCTGGAACAAGATCGAACTACCCGACTTACAGGCAGTCCAACAGCATTCGTCAGCTTTCTTCGCAGCCTACCGGCATAGCGAACACCACTCCGCCTTGAACGGACGTTGCCCGGCGGATCTTCATCCTGCTCAGGGCGCGTACAAGTTGCCAGCGGGTTTCTGTCTGCCAGACCGCCTACCTCTCACGGTTGGCCAGGTGCACTTCATCCGCCGAGTGAGCCAAGAAGGCAAGGCGATGATTCTGAACATGGATTGGGATGTGCCGCTAGCTCAGCCGGACCGAGGCGTTTGGGCTACCATTGAGTTCACTTTGCACGGAGCAACTCTGCGCTTTTATAATGCAGCCCCAGATGTCCGCGAGCGTACTTGTCTTGCGGAACGACCCTTCCCACTCAAAGAAGAGGTGCAGCCTCTGGTGGATGAGTTCCAACGCCCAATCGAAGTGGAGATGCCTTCGCTCTTCCGATCAGCGGTTGACCTCCCGATAGACAGCCTCTTCAGTCCGGTTTCTACGATGTTATGAAGGTTGGTTCAGTTAGTAAGGTTCAGATTTTTCTACGATGTTATGAAGGTTGACGGGTAGGTGTTATCGCCATGATTGTAATGACGGTCAATGTACTCGAACAAACTCCCAACATGTTCACACAAGGTATCATCCACAATCAATGCAGATCGGTCTTTCGCAAGGCGCACGCATTTCGTCTGGTGAAGCATATATTTGATCCGACGATCATTGACCTGCTCTTGGAACCAGTAATCGTTCGAGAAGTACCGCGACAAGTTGGTCTTATCGGCGCTCTCGACAACACACCGGGAAATATTCGCCATGCTTTTGTTGGGCAACACCATCAGCCCCGTGAGATAGTTTTCAAAGTGCTGAAACTGGCAGCGATTCTCGAACAGATCTCGGAAGGTCTCTGCATGGGCAGTCACAAGTGGCGCAGGTGCGATAATTGGTAGTTGCATCAGGTTTTATCCGCTTGAACAAGATGCCAGCGAGGGTATCACGT
>JASEGR010000170.1 GCA_030017955.1 Candidatus Eisenbacteria bacterium | reverse complement strand
CCTTGGCATCGGGCACGCGAAGGTTTGTTATGTATGCCAGGTATGGGTCTTTGGTCTTTTTGCCGTAGAGTTCTGTGTCCAAGATGATCAAAGTGGTCCTTACGTTGGCGTTCAAACGGAATTGATAGTTCTGGACAACTAGGAACCAAAGACCCGCTGTCCTCGCAATCTCGCGTTTCACTCTTTTGTTCTTGGTCATTGGCATCACGTATCTCAGGCCGAGGGATTCAATGGTCCGAATAACGGAGGCCGAGTTGAAGCCGCGGTCCAGCAGGACCAGCTTGATTTTTGCGAATCCCATGGTCTCAGTCAGAAGAGCACGAACGACGCGCTCCTTCCTGGCGAAGAGCGAAACAGGGGTCATAGCCACCTCTAGTCGTTTGCCCCTCTCGACGATTGCGAGCGTGGCTACCCTATGAAAGTACATCGTCCCGTTCTTTTCCTTGCCAGCAGAGCAATTGACATCTCTGTTTTTTCCATAATATTCTCGGTCCCACATGTCTATGGCCACGACTACGGGTCTGCGCAGCCAGCCTTCGGTCCTTGCCCTCCGGACAAGCTCCCGGTTGAACTCCACCAGCGCTCTGACTGCGCCCTCGCCGTTCAACCGCAGCCTCCGAAAGACCGTGTCTGCATCCGGAACCGTGCAGCTCCAGACGTACTTCAGTCTCGATACGGCACTCTCTACGAAGATCCGCAGCATCGCGGTGTACACCAACACCCGCAATATCTCTACCGCATCGTATCTGGCGTTCGGTGCGCCTTCCTTCACAGCCCTGTTCTTTGCAAGCCTGCCCAAACATCTATCTACCTCTCTTTGCATACTTCTCGTTGCCTGTTGCATATCCCATCCCTTCTGGCTCTGGCCAGTTATTGGTCTACTAACTTAACTTCGCCAGTTGAATAGTAAAATAGGCCACGTCGGATTTCAGTTTGGTGAAAACATGAAAGGCAGCGTGACCTACAGCGTGGGTAATCTCGCGGTGATAGAAAAAGGTGACGGACTACTCGGCGGATATTTCGAGGAAGTATTTGGCGATGTCGGAGGGAAGGCAAAGGACTTTGTTCCATACACGGAACTGTTCGTGTACAATCGATTGGGGGATTGTTTGGCAACGAACAGGATGTTGTCGTACCCCCGCGATCTGTTCCACAGGCTGGGATTCGGCGATATGCCCAGCGAGCGGTCACTGTACCGGATGGTGGAACGGGTAGGCCAGAGCCACGCCCTAATATTGGAGCGGCACCAGGAAATCATCAAGAAATACGGTCTCGTGACGAAAGAGCAGTTTGCGGATTTCTCGTCGAGCTACTTCGAAGGTGGGGCCGAAGCTCTTGGCGAGTACGGCTATTCCCGCGAGGGCAAACCTGGGAAGAAGCAGATCACGTTTGGCATCTGCACGGGGATCAACGGCATCCCGTCGGCTTTGACCATACAGAAGGGGAACGTGCCGGACCAGAAGCATTTCGGGTTCATGCTGAGGACCGCCGAGGCGGTTCTCAGACCAGGGAGCGTGCTGATATTCGATTGCGGTGCGAACTCTAAGAGCAACAAGAAGCTGGTGAGAGCGAAAGAGCTTCATTATCTAACCCTCAAACCGAAGAAGCTAGGTCCATACAGGATCGCAATAGCCGAATTCCGTGCCGGACGAAAATGCAGGGTCGTTCTCAACGATAGGACGTATCAGTGCGTGAAGGCAAAGAACGGAGACGAGACCCGCTACATCTTTTACTCCGAGAACCTTGAGAACGACCAGCTCGCCATCAAGAGAAGCAAGTTCTCCAGGGAGCTTGTAAAGAACCACGTTCTTCTCAACAAGACGAAGGCCGGCAAGCCGCTGGGAGAATACCCGTGCGAAGAAGGGATCATCGTTGCAAAAGGATCTCTGCAAAAGACCGTGGACGACGTTGCCAATCCGCACATCAACGGCGTCGAGGGGTTCTTCATCCTTGAAAGTAGCATCGACGACGACCCCCTGGAAATTCTTAAACTTTACAAGGAAAGGGACAGGGCTGAAAAACTGATTAGGAACATCAAGGAAGGCACGGAGCTGAGACCGATGCGTCACTGGAGCAAGTGGGCGATCATCGGCTACGTCGTTCTCGTTTTCCTCACGAATTTCCTCGTCAATCTGACACTGCTCAAGGCGAAGAGCCAACCGATAGTGAGAAACGTAAAGCTCCTCAAAAAATACTTGATGAGTTTGACAGTGACCGTCGTTTACCCTCCGAACGGCTTCCGATTCCACATCTTATCGAACATTTCGCCCGAAATCCTGAGCATTTTCGGCAATTTCATAGACCGATATCGCGATAAAACGCTACGTCTGCGGTGGTAATAACCCAACTGTCAAACGCTGCATGGGTCGAATTTTAGCCCGGGGCATCACGATGTGGCGAAGTTAAGTTTATATACTCCTCCAGATATCCTACAGACGATCCGTTAAATGAGAATCGCATACGTCGTATTTGAAGATTTCAATTCAGAAATTGGCATTCTAAAGAAAGTCGCCAGTCAAATGCGTGCGTG
>JASEGR010000169.1 GCA_030017955.1 Candidatus Eisenbacteria bacterium | reverse complement strand
GGCGGATTTGGCTGCTGGCGGATAATCCACTTTTCAACGAAGGGTCCTTTTCTCAGGAAAGGGATTGAGGATTCTCGCTCAGAAGTTTAAATCTCGCCTTGATTGTATTACGCCAATAAAACCATCTCAACCTGACGAGGGAGTCATGAACGAAACGCATATCGAACGAATTGCCGTCGAACTCTCTTTTACACCGAAGCAGGTGAGCGCAGTGGCCCTGCTTCTCGAAGAGGGAGCGACCATCCCTTTTATTTCCCGTTACCGAAAGGAAGCCACCCAATCCCTGGATGAAGTGGCCATCACTGCAATCCGGGACCGGCTTGAAAAACTATCTGAATTAGACAGCCGCAGGGATGCCATTTTTGGATCTCTCGAAGAGAGAGGGTTTTTAACCGAAGAGCTTAAAGAGAAGCTCCATGCGGCGGAAACGATGGCCGTCCTGGAGGATATTTACCTTCCCTTCCGGCCTAAGCGCAGGACGCGGGCCACCGTAGCGAGAGAGAAGGGGCTCGAGCCCCTGGCGCAACGTCTTTTTGGGCAAGACGGCATCGACCCTGTGAACCGGGATCCACTTGGCGAGGCTTCGGCCTTCATCGATGCCGAAAAGGAGGTCCATTGTGCTGAGGAAGCGCTTGCAGGAGCACGGGACATCATCGCAGAGTGGATCAGTGAAGATGCAGCCGCACGGGCCAGGACAAGGGATTTCTTCCTCCAGAAGGCCCGGTTCAGGTCAAAGGTCATCCCTGAAAAAGAGAAGGAAGGGATCAAGTACAGGGACTACTATGACTGGGAAGAATCCGTTGATGCGGCGCCCTCTCATCGGATTCTCGCGATGAGGCGTGGGGAGAAGGAGGAGGTTCTGACGCTTCGCGTTGTCCCGCCGGAGCAAGAGGGGATTGCGATATTGGGAGCTTTTTTCATCAAAGGGAATGGTCCAGCCTCTGAGCAGGTGAGGCAAGCCCTTGAAGACAGTTATCAACGCCTCCTTCTTCCATCGATGGAGACGGAGATACGGACGTTTACGAAGAAGCGGGCCGACGAAGAGGCCATCCGGGTGTTTGTGGGAAACCTCCGTCAGCTTCTTCTGGCGCCGCCGCTGGGCCAGAAAAACGTGCTTGCCATTGATCCCGGTTTCCGAACAGGCTGCAAAGTCGTATGTCTCGATCAACAGGGAAAGCTCATTCATACCGATACGATTTTTCCCCATCAATCGGAGAAAGGGGCTGCCGGGGCAGCGGGAAAGCTGATGGAGCTTTGCGACCGGTTTCAGGTGGAGGCGATTGCAGTGGGGAACGGAACCGCGGGGAGGGAGACGGAGGCCTTTGTGAAAGGGATCAATCTGCCCAAGCGAATTTCCGTCATGATGGTGAATGAGAGCGGGGCATCCGTTTATTCTGCGTCCGAAGTGGCGCGGGAGGAGTTTCCCGATCACGATATTACGGTGAGGGGAGCGGTTTCTATCGGGAGGCGACTGATGGACCCTCTTGCCGAACTGGTCAAGATCGATCCGAAGTCAATTGGAGTCGGCCAATATCAGCATGATGTCGAACAGCATGCACTAAAAAGGGGCCTCGATGACGTGGTGATGAGCTGTGTCAACGCTGTTGGCGTTGAGGTGAATACGGCAAGTAAACAGCTCCTAACCTATGTCTCCGGGTTGGGGCCTCATCTCGCCAGGGCGATCGTGGGGTATCGGAATGAACATGGTCCGTTTGGCTCAAGGGAGGAGTTGAGAAAGGTTCCACGTCTGGGCCCAAAGGCATTTGAGCAGGCAGCCGGATTTCTCCGGATACGGAGCGCAGAAAACCCGCTGGACGCAAGCGCCGTTCACCCTGAAAGCTATCCCATCGTCGAAGCCATGGCCCGAAACCTCGGTTGCTCGGTGGACGATCTGATGCGGACCGGGGATCTTCGGAAACAGATTGACTTAAGGCAGTACATGACCGAAATAGTTGGCCTGCCTACGCTCAGTGATATTCTGAACGAGCTTGCCAAGCCCGGGCGCGACCCAAGGGAGCCGTTTGAGACCTTTGCCTTTACCGAAGGAGTTGAAAAGATAGAGGATCTTAAACCGGGCATGAAGCTTCCGGGAATTGTCACCAACATCACGGCTTTCGGTGCGTTTGTAGATATCGGTGTCCATCAGGACGGCCTGGCTCACATCAGCGAACTTTCAAACCGCTTTGTTAAGAACCCAAACGATGTGGTGAAGGTCCATCAGAAGGTGATGGTGACTGTGCTCAGTGTGGAGATTGAGCGAAAGCGGATTTCCCTTTCCATGAGAGGCGACCCTTTACAGACCGCCAAAACGCATGAAGTAAACCCCGTTAGAAATTCCAGCGGGGCATTAAACCCCGCCGGAATTATTCTGAAATGTAACCCCGCTGCAGCCGCCGGCCCAGAGGGCCTCTGACCCGGAGGGAGCAGCGGGGTTATATTTCTAACGGGGTAAATGTGGGCATACCAAGGGACCAAAAAGGGTAAAGAAGGGAACCCGTTCGTAAAGGAATGGCTCAGAAGCGGTTTTCAAATAACCCCTTCAAAGATGCGTTGAAACGCTGTTAGCAT
>JASEGR010000168.1 GCA_030017955.1 Candidatus Eisenbacteria bacterium | reverse complement strand
GGTCCGTTCGCCGCTGCAGCGAGTAGAGCTTGTACTCGAAGAGATCTGTTTGCTTGAACTGAGGTGCTGAAGCGTCTGCGACAGCCTGACTCTTCGCGAGTCGTGCTTCATATTCGAACGCTTCCTTGACGATGTTGACGTCGCCAGCTACAAGCTTGAGCCCCGCATTCCGAAAGCTGGTGCCGGAGTTGTTCGTGACCGTCACCCAGCCGGTTACATCAATCTTCGAGTCGTCTTTATTCAGCAGCGCAACGTAGTTGCAGTTCCAGTTGAGCTGCCCAGCCAGGTAACTGATCTCAGTCTTGTGCTGACCCTCTCGTGCGCTGTTCACGAGCCATTCAAGCTGCGGTTTGAGAATGAGCCCCTCCGGGAGGCTCGGCAAGATCAATCGCCCGACTGGATTGATCTCGATCTTCCCATTGATCTCGGCGATCATCCCGCCGGTCGAGTAGTAGTTGGGCACGGGCGAGCCGTGCTGCGGCTGCAGGTAATAGCCGCTGGCGATCAGCCTCCCTCGAACGGTATGTTCTTTCTTGGTTTCGGGCTCGACGCGGATGAATTCTACTTCCTTCCCGATGTATTTTTCCAACAATTTCGCCTGGTGGGCTAGGTCATATTGGTAGTTCTGTTCGATCACACGAACCGCTGAAGGATCGGTAAGGCTGATGAAATGAAGCGACGTGCCGTCGATGGTTGAAGGAATTTCCGGGAGCACAACGTGGCTCATCCCCTTGACGAGCTTGATCATTCGCTCCTCTCGGATGAGCGACAGGTTCTGATTGTAGATCGTGAGATCGACAGCCGTGCGCTCACCGGCCATCGTTTGCTGGTGCACTTGGGATAGGGCAACCGAATCTAGAATGAAAAGCAGCAGAACGCCTGTCAGAACGGTGTTTTTGACCATGACGACCCCCTTTGATGTGTTTGTATTATGAGTTGGTTATTTGTAATTTTCTTCGGGTTTGGCATTGAGTTATATTCGAAAGCTGTGTGAACTGGAACCCTGGATGAAAGGGTAGAAAACAAAGCGGCGCATCCGTATCTTGGGGTGCATTTTCAACCAAACAAAAACCCAAGGGGGATACGCCAATGGCAAAGTATCGTAAAGAAGGATCATCTGCAAGAACGAAGAGAAGAGTCTTCGAGCTGGAGCAACCGGTGGTGGGAGATGGTCGCTCGTATGTGGATGCGTTAGCCCGATCACACATTCAGAGGGGTTTGCAAGATGGCCTGGAAGCGGAGCGGGATGAGATTGTGGGCCGGAGTTGGCATGCCCACCACAGGGAGGGGGTGCCGTTGCAGTATCGCAATGGCTACGGGGATCCCCGGTGTCTGACCTGTGGAAGCGGGACGGTCGAGATCCGGATGCCACGGTTGCGTGAGCCGTATGAGTCGAAGATCGTGGCCAAGTATGAGCGCCTGACGCCCGAAATGCGGGACTTACTTCCACAGCTGTATTTGCACGGACTAGCTTTGGGAGACTTCGAGCAAGCATTCGGATGGCTGTGGGGAGAGGACGCACCGTTGTCAGCCAATTCCATGCTTCGCTTGAAGGGTCCGTGGGAAGAGCAATACCGGAAGTGGAAGAACCAGCCCTTGGAGAAGGAGTATTTGTATGTGTGGGCTGATGGGATCTATCCCAAGGGTGGAGCCGTTGATGAAACCCTTGCCTTGCTTGTGGTTGTCGGTGTTGACCGCCAAGGGCGCAAGCGGCTCCTGGCCTTGGAAGAAGGGTATCGAGAAAGCGAGGAGTCATGGACGGACCTGTTCCGGGATCTGAAGCGCCGGGGCGTCAAATGGATCGGTTTGGTGATCGGGGACGGCATCGACGGTCTGTGGAAGGCCGTGAGAAAAATATTCCCGATGAGTCGGCATCAACGGTGTTGGGTTCATAAGATGCGTAATATCCTGGACAAAGTTCCGACCAAAGCCCACGATGAAGTCTTGGAGCAGTTGCGGCTGATCTATCATGCGAAATCCTACAACGATGCTCAGCGGCTCAAACAAGAGTTCATCCGTTGCTATCGAACACTCTACCCCAAGGCAGTGAAATCGTTGCAGGAAGCCGGCGAAGCTCTGTTGACCTATTTCGACTTTCCGAAACGTCATTGGGTACATCTGAAAAGCACGAATCCGATTGAGTCGCTCTTTGCGACCGTTCGGCTCAGGACCCGTGCTGCACGGCGCATACGAACTCGTCTCGGAACCGTCTGTTTGGTCTTTCAGCTCCTGAGAAACAGCGAACGTCGCCTCCGGCGAATCAGAGGATATACTCTCGTTGCCGACACCATAGACCAACTTCAATCACAACACTTCAAGAAACGGAAAGCCGCTTAAAAAAGTTTACACGGCTCTTGACATTAGCTCTCCAATTCCTTCAATTCCTTTTCTAAATAGGAATGTCTGTGTACGATTATATTTCTGTCTTGATTCAGTCTACTATTGAGTTTCGCGTAAGTAAAGGAACGATTTGTTTTCTCATCTAAGGCAACTCTGAAGCGTGGATGCAGGACCTGAGCAACTTCTGTGAAGCTCGCAGTCTGAGTGTCTTAGAACGAAGGCGCATGTAGAGATCTCGGATATCTCTCGATGGACAGTTGGCAAGAGCGGAGTCCGTTTGATTCCAGAC
>JASEGR010000167.1 GCA_030017955.1 Candidatus Eisenbacteria bacterium | reverse complement strand
ATTGCTTCTGCATCGCCTTCTCTTTTAAAGATTGAAAGTAAAGAGCCATGGGACGATAAATCATATGGGTCCATTTCCCGAACGGCATCTCAATCACCAATAGGGGAACAGAGACCATGATATGAAAGATATAGGCATAGTGGGTCGCAAACTCCAACCCAGCATACCGGACGATATGGACGATGATGCCACTGATAGCGGCGGCAAGAAGCAAGATCGGAAAGGCCCAATCCCGCATGTCAGAAAACTTGTGGACCTCTTTTTCCTTTCTCAGGCGGCTGGCCAGGATGTCTGCGGTACCGTAGATGATAAAGGCGGTGACGAGGTAACCGATCCACCGCTGGGGATGAGATATCCGATAGAGCTTGTCGGTCTGGAACCACGCCAGGGCGAAGACCAGCAGAGAGAGCTTGATCATGACCCCCCAGGCCAAAACGAGGTGCTTCGGCCAACGGCTCTTCTCAGGGCATTCTCCCATTTTCTTATGGGTGGTCAGATGGTACAGGAATGTCTTCCCTTCCATGAAATAGAGGTTAGGAGCCACGGTAATCTTCTCGGTTCCACGCATTGTGAACCAGTACATGCGCATGGCGAAGGAGAAGAGGAAAAATAAAGGAAGCAAGATGACCACCAGGGTAAAGTGGGTCATCATGGGGAACATGTGCTCAAGGGGCATGGGGGTTAAGGCGAAATCGGGAAAGGGCATCTTAACCGCATAAACATGGTAGGCCACCACCAGGAAGAGGACCAGCGCAGCCACGAAGGAAAGAGAGCCGATGTACCAGGTTTTCGAGCTATTGATTTTGGCCGTGATCCCCGTCCAGTCATAATGGGATGCGAGGTAACGCCGCAAGGTCACCATGCCATCGCGGGGTTTCGTCTCCCGCGGACAGACGGTGGAACAATCCCCACAGTCATGGCACATCCACGGCTCGAGACTTGAAAGCACCATTTGTTTCAAGCCCATGAGCACCTGCCGGGTCTGTCTCCGGGGAAAAGAAGCATGATCCGTGGACAAGACACAGCCCAGTGTGCAGCTTCCACAGTTGAAACAGCCCGACACATCGAATGATCCATACTTCCGAACCTCAGCGAGCAGTGTGGGATCGCAAACGTTAGTTATCACAGCGTCTCCGTATGAAAATCCCTTACAAACTACTTTTGGAATGTCTCTTAATGAGTGGCACAGGACATACACGGATCGTAGGCCCGAATTGCCATCTCCACCTTGTTGAGGATCCCCTGATCGTACTTGCCCTCTTTGATGTTGTCGATGGCGGCCCTCTTCACCGACATGTTAATCGCCGCATTGTTGTGGGTTGTTCCCGCAATCAGGTTCACGTTGGTCACCATCCCGTTCGCATCCGTCTCATAATCATGAATGAGCGTCCCCCGGGGCGCTTCAACGCAGCCGACCCCCCGGCCAGCCCTCGGTTCCACTTTCTTCCAGATATCGGTGGACATCATTTCAGGGTCGTCAAGGAGACGAACCACATTCTCGGCGTTGTAGAGAAGTTCAATCAACCGCGCCCAGTGATAGAGAAGGGTATTCTGGACCGGTCTGCCGAAGGCTTTTCTGAATTCCTCGAACTCCTTCTGGGCAAGGGGGGTTGCGAACCCATCACAAACGTTTATCCGGGCGAGCGTATTCGTACGATAGACCCCCTTCGGATTATTCAAGTCCATAGAGAATCCACCAGCCTTCTTCATATAGGGGAACTTGAGATAGGTCCATGGTTCGACATGCTCCGCAATGTAGTCAGTGTACTGATCGTACCTGAAGTCCTCATAAACCCCATCGGGCGACATCATCCTCAGGATCCCGTCATAAAGATCCAGGGTGCCATCTTCCTTCACCGTCCCTAAAAACCCGGTCTTGATCACGGCGAGAGTGTCGAATGCGTCGAGATATTTTGGAAAGATTTCCTTCTTTGCGAAGTCAATAGAGAACTTTGCAAACTCCAAGACCTCGTTGGCCATGGACTTTATCTCATCCCTCTCTTCAGGGCGAAGGGGTTTGCTGAATCCCCCCGGCACGGCAGCGACAGGATGGATGGACTTTCCGCTGAGGATTTCAAGCATCCGTGCGCCGAGGTACCTGCATCTTACAACCTTCTTCCCAAGGTCGGGAAATTTCCCGGCAATACCGATCACGTTCCGGACTGAGTAATCTGCATCCGGCCCCACCACGAAGTCCGCCCCAGCCAAGAAATAGAAATGGAGGATATGCTCTTCAGTGTGTGCAATGGAGTTGGCAAGTTCTCTCAGCTTCTTGGCCGCAGGAGGGATCTCAACACCGAAGACTGCATCGCATGCCTTCGCGCTGGCCAAGTGATGGGACCATTGGCATAAACCACAGATGCTCGTCACGATCCTCGGCAGTTCCTCGACGGGTCGTCCCATGCAGAATTTTTCAAAACCTCTCAATTCTACCGCTTGGACCTTTGCATCACTCACATGACCGGCATCATCAAGCTGAATGGTCACTTTTGCATGGCCTTCTATTCTTGTCACAGGTTGAATCACGATTTGCTTACCCATAGCGCCCTCCTTATCTTTTCGGTGGTAGGGGTTTCAATCTTCCCTGAGCACCAATGTATCTCTGGAACGTCGCCGGCCGATCCGGGATGAGCTTCATGTCCAACCCAATGCTTGAAAG
>JASEGR010000166.1 GCA_030017955.1 Candidatus Eisenbacteria bacterium | reverse complement strand
TGCAAGCTGGAGGGTTTTACTTATGCTCCAAGTGATGAAGTCTACTGGCAGCACGGCCATTCCACTGAAAATGATCGCATCTATGTGACCACACAGACGCTCACCCGTGAGCAGTTCCAGAGGCTCTCGGACGAGGTAGGCGAGGCCCGGAGTTTGCTTGTCATGTGCGGCGCATTCCGTGTAAAGAACCTTGATGATTTCCCTAATCTCACGGTTAAGAAAATCCCCAAGGCCGTGATGAACCGTTGTGAATGGGGAAAAGACGACTACAGTCTCGAAATCAAAAACCTTCAGGTCAAACAAGTGGAACCAGCTGAAGATCAAGGTGAATCGCCTCCGAACGCCAGAGGTAAGAACGGACATAATCCAAAGCAGGCTACTCTTTTTGACCTGGCCGGAGGGAAAGGCGGTAAGATAAATGACTGATCATCTTCCCGAAAAACGGACACCTTCTTCAGAGATTTTATTCTACCAAACCGAAGACGGCAGGAGCCAGATTGAGGTAAGGCTGGATCAGAATACTGTCTGGCTATCCCAAAGTCTGATGGCTGAGTTGTTTCAGACGACCAAACAGAACATCAGCCTTCACCTTCAGAATATCTATGCCGAGGGGGAGTTGGTACGTGAGGGAACTGTCAAGGAATACTTGACAGTTCAACAAGAAGGAGCACGGAAGGTCTCACGCAGTCTGGAGTACTACAACCTGGACGTGATCATATCCGTCGGCTACCGTGTGAAGTCTTATCGTGGCACGCAGTTCCGAAGGTGGGCGACCGAACGGTTGCGGGAGTATCTGGTCAAGGGCTTTACGATGGATGACGAGCGGCTCAAGGAAGGCCGGAACATAGGGGCAGATTACTTTGATGAACTACTTGAGCGCATTCGTGATATCCGTGCATCCGAAAAACGCTTCTACCAGAAAATCAGGGACATCTATAAATTGGCGATTGACTACGACGCCGAGGCGGAACAAACAAAGGAGTTCTTTCAGATCGTACAGAACAAACTTCACTGGGCCATTACCGGCAAGACAGCAGCGGAGTTGATTGCAGAACGCGCGGATTTCTCCAAAGCGAACATGGGGCTGACGAGTTGGAAAGGGTCCAAAGTTCGCAGGACCGATGTCGCTGTTGCCAAGAATTACCTGAGCATCGAGGAAATTGGCGAACTTAATAGGATCGTCGTCATGTATCTTGATTATGCAGAGGATCAGGCCCGTCGCCGGAAACCCCTTTACATGCGTGATTGGCGTGAAAAAATTGACGCTTTTCTCAAATTCAACGAACGCGCTATTCTTAAAGATGCGGGGAAGGCGTCAATGGAGGTAGCCAAGGCCCTGGCACTGGAGGAATACGAGAAATTTAACCGGCGCCGCCTTGTCGAAGAAGCGGCCAAAGAAGAAGAGGAATTTGAGAAGATCGCCAAGCAACTTGAACACAAAGGCCGGAGGAAAAAGAAATGAACGGCTCCCACGTCAACACGATTGCCAATCGCCTGAGCCTCCGTCCGCCGCAACGCAAATCGCTTGAGATTCTTGCCAGGGTTTGCGATATCATCCCGCTTGAGAAGAATTCCGACCTTGTACAGGCACTCAATGTAATTCAATCCGAGTTCCCTTCGGTCTCGGACTTCGAGCGCGATTTTCCATCCCTTTGCTTCGCACTGGCAACCGGCGTAGGAAAAACGCGTCTCATGGGAGCGTTCATCGCATACCTCTTCAAGACCAGGAACATCCGCCATTTCTTTGTGCTTGCGCCAAATCTCACTATTTATAACAAGCTCACTACGGACTTTACTCCCAATACCCCCAAATATGTCTTCCAGGGCATTGCAGAGTTCTCCGTTACACCACCGGAGATCATCACCGGCGACAACTACGAGACCGGTCGCGGTATCCGGCAGAAGGATTATCTGCCGGGTATAGAGCGGGAGACGCCGATCCATATCAACATCTTTAACATCTCCAAAATCACCAGTACGGAGACACCGAAAGGAGCCATCAAGAGCAACATCCCTCGCTTCCGGCGGCTCCATGAATACATCGGACAGAGCTATTTTGAATATCTATCCAATCTGAATGATCTGGTGCTCCTGATGGATGAATCGCATCGCTACCGGGCATCAGCGGGAATGAAGGCGATCAGTGAGCTTAAGCCGATCCTTGGCCTTGAGCTTACAGCAACGCCTCAAGTTGAGAAAGGCGGTAACCCGGAGCCATTTAAGAATGTCATATACAGTTACCCCCTTTCTGATGCAATGTCAGACGGGTTCGTTAAAGAGCCCGCTGTTGCCACTCGTGAAAACTTTGATGTCCGCAACTACGATGATGCCGGATTGGAAAGATTGAAATTGGAGGATGGAGTACGCATCCACGAGAACTCCAAGGTTGAGCTGGAAATTTACGCCCGGGAGAATGGCAGGTCCATTGTGAAGCCCTTCCTGTTGGTCATTGCGCGGGATACGGAACACGCCAATTCCCTTATGAAAATAATCGAAGATGAAACATTCTTTGAGGGCCGTTACAAGGGCAAAGTCATCCAAGTCCATTCCAAGCAGAGCGGAGAGGAAAGGGATGAAACCATCGAACAGCTCATCAATGTTGAGAAGCCGGAAAACCCCACCGAAATCGTCATTCACGTCAACATGCTTAAAGAAGGATGG
>JASEGR010000165.1 GCA_030017955.1 Candidatus Eisenbacteria bacterium | reverse complement strand
GTGCCTTACGAAACGCCCTGCATTTCGTAAAGTTATTTCTGGGACGGCACACTAGCTTCCTTCGTGAAACCTGACGGTGTTTTTCTCTGCTACTGACTTTGCCTCGATAAGTGCCCGGTTTGCAATCCGCCAGAGTTTATCGTGGGTGCCTGCATCCGCAGGGAACATGGCTCCGCCGATGGAGATGGTCACCTTGCACTTATAGCTGGCCGCATCCAACCCCGTCACAAGGAAAACTTCGGACTCAACGGCTTTTCTTAGTCTCTCGCATATTGCCTTTGCATCTTCGAGGGTAAGCGGCGGTGCAAGAAGCAGGGCAAATTCCTCGCCTCCCCACCTGGCAATCAAATCAAACGGTCTCAGGTCCCGCTTCAGGAGTTTTGCGATGCCGCCGAGCACCAGGTTGGCTCCCTCATAGCCGTACGAGGAGTTGAACTGCTTGAAATTGTCGATGTCGGCTATGCAAACAGCCATCGCATTGTTCTCCCTCTGCGCTCTGGCGATTTCATTGTCCAGCTGAATATTGAAGAAGTTCCTATTGTACACGCCGGTCAGAGAATCAATGAAAACGAACTCCTGCAGTTTTGACGTGCTTTCAAGAAGAGATGAGCTGTAGTCAGAGACAAGAGAAAGAAGAGCAAGCTTCTCTTCGTCGAAAAAGCGCGCCTCCTTGCTCCAGGCCTCCAGAACTCCTGCAAATCCGTTGGATTCCAGGCCGACCTTTATCATCGCCAGTGACCTGTAGCCGGCCATCTGGGAATCCGCCTTTGCCAAGTCGCTCTCGGCGATATCAGGATAGTAGATGAGGTAATCCCTTTTTATCACCCACTCCGCAGATATTTCAGGATCAAATGGCTCCTGGGTGGCAATCGCACCGATGTCGCTCTCCCCAGTCCCCTTGGAGACGGGATAGAATGCCACATGGTCGCAGGCAAGAATCTCCTTTGTTGCATGCAGGATGAGCTGGAGAACCTCTGTGGAACGGGTAAGAAGTCTGTCGTCATCTGTAATGATTCTGTCGCTCACAGAAAGCATTCTTCTTACCAGCTCGACCGAGGTCTTGACTGCGGAGACAAGAGGCTTGGCAATCTTCAACACGCCATGCTCCTGGGCAGCAGAAGCATGTCTGAGTACAATTGAATCCGAAGTCAGCAGGTTCCTGTACTTGAACGACTTCTCCCCGTCCTCCTCGTGGGCACTCACAAGCCTTAGTATCCCCAGCATCTGGAGTTTCCCGACGACAAAGAAAGCGATCCTTTCCAGCTCTATCTCGTTGCCGGCGAGGACTGCCTGATGCACGGCTTTCCGGTCATCCTCCGACAGCCTGCCGATGGGCAGAATTTCCAGAAGTAGCTCGCGGTAGTTGAGTGATTTTCTTTTCATTAAAGGGCGCCGTCCAACAATGTCTCGGAAGGGGAAAGGGGAGGCTTTTGCACTATTTTAACACATATACGGTCGGACTTCAAGGAATTGTCGCTGTCTTGTTCCGTCGAAATCAAAAGTAGACATTTTGTCGAAGTCAAAAGTAGACGTTGGGGGAAACTCCGGTTACAGGTGGAACTCCCCGGCGTAATTACATGGAAAAACTCGTTGACTTTGGCCGGATTTCCTGATATTATCTTGCCAAGGCTTGTACGAATATGCGGTTTCCGGCGACGGAGGGAAGTGTGTGTTGATGCCCTCCCCGGAGACCCGGGTTGGGAGGTTTTTGTAAGAAGGGGGTGATCCGAGAAAATAGGGGTTTTTGTGTAGTTCGTGCTGCGTTCTTTAGAGGTGGATGCAAAAGGCGGATGCTTCAGGGCAAGGGGGGCTCCAGGCGGTCAATCGGTTGCCTGGGTTCCAGGGTATCCTCCAGGGCATTCAACTTGGTGCTTCATGGCGCAACAATCAGTCCCAGGAGGGGTTATGCGTTTAGCTATTTTTGTTGGTTTTGCTGCTTTGCTTCTCTTTGCTGTCGCTCCCGTTTCCAACGCTTTCTTCATTAATTTCGAGGAAGGGTTTGGAAAGAACGGTCAGGCGATTGGCGGCGACTATGTCGGAATCTACTTCACCAATTCGAACGGCCTAGACTGGCTCTACGGGGATTCAAACACGGGTTCCTACAACACGTACTCGGTTAACCTGGGTATGGGTTGGAATACTGCGAACTATAACCACTACGACTACTGCTGGGCATGGCTTGGTACCACGGGCAACTGGGGCAGGATCGACTTCGAAGAGCAGGACGGAACGTATCTCCAGGTTGCCTATTGCAGCGGCACTGCATTGTACCTTGAGGCTTATGATGCCAATGACAACCTGCTTGACATGGACTCGGGGCCTGCAAACAGGCGTGTGGATGAAGGCGCGCTTGACATGGGAATGCTCAGAGTTGATGCTCCACCGGACCTGCTGATTGCCTACGTCAAAGTGTATGACACAGGGAACTACTTCCTGCTCGACCACCTCGTGGGCGATTTCTCGGGCGTTACTCCGGTTCAGGCGAAAACCTGGGGCGCAATCAAGAGTATGTTTAAGTAAAAACTATTACTCGCTTTCAGCAGTCAAGAGGGCTCACCGATATCGGCGAGCCCTCTTTCCTTCTCTCAATTCGGGGACACGTCACCTAATTCGACCGGGGGTCGGCCCGGCCTGGATTCTCTTTTCCAGGACTTTCCCCGAAATTTGATCTGTAGTTT
>JASEGR010000164.1 GCA_030017955.1 Candidatus Eisenbacteria bacterium | reverse complement strand
TCACCTCATGTCCTTCGTCATACCGCTGCCATGGAACTCCTTCAGTCCGGGGTGGACCATTCCGTCATCGCTCTTTGGCTTGGTCACGAATCTCCCGAACCCACCCACATCTACCTGCAGGCCAATCTGGCTCTCAAAGAAAAAGCATTAGCGAAGACCAAACCGCTCAATGTCAAGGCCGGTCGTTACCGACCCAGTGATAACCTCTTACGGTTCTTGAACGCGCTCTGAATGTCGTCAGACTATGCCGAGTTGATCATAAATAAATCATTCATACTCAAAGATGAAATGTGCTCACTCGGCATAGTTTGGAACTCGGCATAGTGCCGCAGGTCGTGGATGCGCGGGCCGGCGTTTTGGTTGTGAACTAGGCCGCATTGCTTAAGGAGTTGGCCAAAAGTGCGATGGACTACGCAGTGGCGCAAGCGACGCCCCTGCAGATTAATGAACAGGGGGGAATCTGGTGACCTTGGACCGTTTTGGACTCTTCTGTGGACATATTGCTCAAGAACCTGAGAGGTGGACGGATGCAAGGGCACCCATCGGGCCTTGCGGAACTTGCCTTCGGCGATATAGAGCAGATTCTGCTCGCGGTGGAAGTCCTTGAGGGCCAAGCCGAAAGCCTCACCGATACGGATACCCGTGGTATACAGAAGTCCGAGAAGCGTGTGGTAAGTGTGTGGCCGCAACGACTTTGGTGGCGGCAATGTCCAGGCGGTCGAAAGCAAAGCCGCGATCTCCGATTTACTGACGATATAGGGGCGATGAGCTTTTTGGGCAGAACCACACTTCATGAGTTCGGGCACATAGCAAGACGGATCTGACTGGGCGGTGTACTCGCACAACTGTCGGACCACGCAGAAGCGGTTGTATTGTACTCGGGGACGCAAGTGCGCAAGGCTTTGTAAATACTGTTCGATGATCTTTCGGGTAACGGGTGGACCGGTGAGGTGTTCTTCGAGCAGAAAGCGGTCGAAGTACCCCAAGAGCTTGGCCTGAGATTGGTAATCGGTCCCCGAAAGACGACGCAGTTCGATGAACCGGCCGATCTGTCCAGATAGCCAACTGTGAAGGGTAACCGATGGCATCAATGCACCTCCTGGGGCCAGGCCAGCCCCACCTGTTTGAGGGCGTTAAAATCCACTTTGGTATAGATGAAGGTGGTCTGAGATGGCGATGTCCGAGCACGTCGGCCACGGCCTTCAGCGAATGACCTTGATGGAGCATTCGGGTGGCAAAGCCATGCCGAAAGAGATGTGCGCCCTTGCTGGGGAGCTCGAGGCCCGCGGTCCGGATATGACGTTCCACGATAGCCGAAAGCGCGGTGGAATGAGCCAAAGGGTGATAGGGTGCCCGGCAGGTCAGAAAAACATGAGGGTAGGAATAGGAAGGGCGGGAGTTTTGCGAGTAATCCAACAGACTCTTACCCACCTGGGCCGTTAAGGGCAGGCGGCTGTCTTTTCCCTGTTTGGAGGCTTGGAAAAGGATTTGGTTCCGCGTCCAGTCGATATCTTCCAGTCGAAGCGCACGCACTTGGCCGCCCCGCACGCCGTAGGTGTAAAGCAGTTGCCCAATGGCGTAATCTCGCCGACCCGCATGGCTGTTACGGTGAATGGAGCGCAGAATCTGTTGGGCTTCGGTGTCGCTCAGCCCGCGTGGAACCGTGGCCAGTTTGTAAGTGCGCAGGGTGGGCACAGCGCGGTCTAGAGGCCGCTTAATATAGCCTTGATGCAAACAGAACCGCAAGAAGGTCCGCAAAGCCGACTGCATAGAGTGCCGTACGGATCGCCCCATGCTCTGGGCATAGCGCAGAAAGAAATCCTCGATTCTCTCGGCCGTCAGCCTGGACAAACCTTCGGGCGTGGCTCCGGCGCCAAGCCACTCCATGAACTGAGTGATCGAATGGCTGCGGACTTTAAGCGTTCCCTCTGCCGCGTGCTGGTAATGGCGCATCCACTTAAGATAGGCATGCAAAAGGGGCTGATAGATCTTCTGTTGCGGCAAGGAATCCACAAGCCCAGAATCACGAAGATAGGCGAGGAAACGATTTACCGAGTAGCCCACGCGGCGCACGTGTTTTTCTGGTGCTCTCCGGTTCCGGCACCGCAAAGGGTAAGCCCTGAAAAAGCCCTCAACTTCTCTTAAGCTGACGCTCTGGTGGGCTACACTCCTTGGGCCGCCCAGATGCTCGTTAAGGTGGGATACGTTAAAGAGGTGTTTACGGATTGTCCAGCGACTGAAGCCATGCTCCAACAACCAGTTGCAAAACCCCTCCAGAAGTTTCCCTATTGGGCCACTGCGCAGCCTCCTCAGTGTTCTCGCATACTCAAACACCCGTTCCAGTGCCATGACAACCTCCTTTCTCCGCCTCTGTTGTCGAGGCAGTCAGAACTTGTCATAGCACGGAATTATGTGTAGTATTAGGGGCAAAAAGCCCCCGAAATAGGGCAAAATGGCGGGAGATTTACAATGGACGGGAACTCTACTTCACATAATCTGGAGCTTCACATAACATTTTCATCTGCTCATAAGGCGTGGCCACAGGCCCCTGGCGGAACTGATCGCTGGAACCTGGGGTCGGGCTAAGTTAACCGATTGAAAATATAGAATAAATGTATAAAAGCAGGGTGTTTTTAGAGCTTATAATGGCATTTTGGGCCCCCAAAATACGGGTTTTAAGAGGATCCAAGCTAAAATTACAAGGGCGAAAAGGGTGCGGATGAAAAGAAGTAAGAAGTGAAGGGCATTAA
>JASEGR010000163.1 GCA_030017955.1 Candidatus Eisenbacteria bacterium | reverse complement strand
ACAAGATCGGTAGGGTAGTGGATGTCAAGGGTATTCGGCATATTCGGGGTCAAAGATAAAAAATACATTTTAACAAGAGGACAAACAATCAAGCTGGCAAATCAACAAGCTATAAAAAATGAATAAGCTCCCGCTCCCTCGATTACATCCGTTTTTTGTAATCGAGCTGAACTCCGAAATTACCCCTGAGCCGGTTATCCACTGACATAAGAATTTATACAAAAGAATTTGAGCTGTCAAGATGTTTATCAATTGAAAGAGGGAAGGTGTCAGGCGTTGACAGGCTGACCAAGAATATTCTGATTGATTGAACCTTCAATTGGGGTCACCCATCTAAAAGGCACCTACGGGCCCTTGCTTCTTTTCCTGAAAAATGAAGCAGTACTTCTTCTACCTCCTGCCAATCATTCTTATTCAAGCCCATGATGGCACTATGACCCGACCAGGGATACCTGTCCAGCTCCGTCAAATCCTTAACCATCCGAGCTCTCAACGGATTCAGGTGAATGTATCTCACGAGTTCCAACAGATTGTTTAGCTGAAGGAGGCTTGATGGATATCAGAGTTGCACCGGAACTCGCAACTTCCAAAACAGCACGGCTCACGAGCACCGTCAATCCGCACACGCAGGAACCCCTCGCCGCAAGTGGTTGTCAGACCCAGTCGGCGGCGGGTGTAGTCATCAGCGGCGATGGTCAGGTCCAGTTTCCGTCCCAGCATGTTCAGCATTGTGTAGGCGTCGGATAGTTCGGCAGTGGAGGGCCTGAATTCGGGTCGGGCGCCCTTATAGCCGAGGAGCAGAAGGCATTTGGCGCCGCGGCGCACTGCCGTCGCTGCCTGGCGGATCGTTTCATTCACAGAGTTTCGCAATAACAGCAGGTTGACGATAGCTCGGGTATGAGCGACCAGGCGCAACCATTCCCCTTTTCCCGCAGAGACACCAAAACTCTCCAGCAACCCCTGATCTACCAATTGCAAAACCAAACGAGGATTGAAGGCGTTGGTGGTGAGTCCAGCGCGAAGCCCTCGTTCACGAACAGCTCCGAGCACATCGGGCAGCGCCGGATGGAGCGTCGGTTCGCCGCCTCCCAGAGCCACGGCCTCAGTTCCATCGGTCGCCAGTTCGTCGAGCAGGTTGCTGAATTGCGCCACTGGCATGAAAAGTTCGGACTTCCGCTGATCGCAGTAGGGGCAGCGATTGTTGCACTGCTCGGTGATCTCTACTGAAGCCAGGCGAAGCCGCTCATTCCTCATCTCCGGCATTTCCCTCGTGGTGTTGCGTCTCGGAAATACTTTGATTAATTTTGACGCAAGTTTTGTCAAAATCCTGGTCTCATATCAGCAAATGGCCTTGTCATTCCTGCGGAAGCAGTCCCGCCAAAGGCGGGACAGTCATTTAAGTGGGTTCTGGACTCCGGCCTCCGCAGGAGTGACATCCTTCTTAGTAGATAATCCAGCAAAGTTTCCGTAGCTCTGACTTATAAAACGATTTTTCGAGACACTATATACTAGCCTCAGGGCGGTTTGCGCAGATCCTTGTAAACCAATCGCAATGCCTCTCGACCATCCTCGGTATACACACTCTCAGCTTCCTCAATAAGAGACTTCAGTCGGTCTTCTAGGAAAGGGCTGGCTCTGCCCATCCCTCGAATGTCAGTCCACAGGACATCGATCAGAGCGACACGTTGATAAAGGTGCTCAAGTTGCCCCTCAGCAGCTGCATACCACTTTTCCAGCTCTTTCCCCAGACGCACTGCCAGGGCAGCCCAGCGAGTGCAATCGGCTGGTTCTATCTCCGCAGGATTCACCCGAGTCAACTCATACTCCATGACCGCTTCGGCTCGGGTGCTCACCTTCTGCAGCACCTTCTCTACCTGCTGCATCGTGCCTTGAATCCAGGGGTGCCCCACGGACGGGTACCGAGCCCGCGCGCGCAGCACAGGCGCTACCTGTTCCTCGACGAGTTGGAGACGATGGGTTTCCAGAGAGGGCGGCAAGTCAAGCGGACGGCGCAGGAGAGACACATCATCCAGGTAGGCGTAACGGATGGCATCTGCGAGGTCCCTTACATATTGCTCCCGGGTCTCTGGCGCTGGGCCGCCCTGAGGCAGCAAAAGAGTATTTCGCACCCCGAACTTCCCGATCCCTCGCTCCTCTGCGTGGCTAAGAAGTTGCTTGAGTTTCTCCTCGTCCACCGGATCGCGATTGCCAAAAGACAGCGGGGCCCCGCCGTCATTGGGGACTTCGAGCCGAAAGCCTCGCCACGCCTCCTCAAACTCAGTCCCCAGTTCACGAGCCAGGTCGTTCAGTCGACCTTGAAGGGATTTGGCACGCTCAAAGTCAACGTGGCGTAGCACATTCTCAAACTCCTCCGCCAGTGTCACGACCATTCCCGGATCGCTGCATTCGACAAGTAATTGACGCATCATTCACCTCCCAATCTGATTTCGAATTGCGCAATTCGGATTGCGGATCGGGCGTGCGAGGAGTTCGGTTGCAGGTCATTCGTCGCCTTTCGTTTTGGCCTCGCTCCTGAACTCCTCCACCATGAGCGACTCATGATCGAACTTCACCATAAACAACCCTGCCGCCTCTCCGCATAGTTGGCTGCAAATGTCTTCACACGCCTTCCGTTTTGGGGGACGTTGTTCAATTCCTTCAATTCTCATTTCTTAACGTGAGGCGGAAGGTGATAATAAAAACAAAGGTGCAAGGTACAAGGTAATGGGAAAAAACAGATAGCAGAGCGCATACTCATAGGTAATAGGTTATGTTTTGGGGGACGTTGTTCCGTTGTTTCCGATGGG